>DATCDL010000533.1:0-26839 GCA_036510715.1 Acidobacteriaceae bacterium | reverse complement strand
ACTCCGGAAGGTCCCTTCAACTCGAAACAATGCGGTCTAACTGAGAAGCAGATCATCAAAGATACGATCTCGCTCGCTACCGCCAGTCAATACACAAACAGCGGCCGGATGCGCGTACGACGGCGAGTACGATCGACCTTCCGTGTTCACCCATTCGAAAACTGCGCGATGATATCCAGGCGTGGCGATTAGATTAGTAAGAATCTGGGTTCCTATTTGTCCCGGCGCGGACGGAAAGTCTCAAGAAGTAAGGTAATTCCCTGCGATGATCAAGTCGAGGCTTTGGAGGGCGAAGGCAGCGCTCGATTCAACTATTTCGCGCACAATCTTCAGACGATGCAAACAAGTGGTAAAAAGTGTGCAAAGTTTTGCATAGTCGGTCCAAGCCCCAGCGAGCATTCGAGTCAGTCTTCTTATTAACTGGAAACAAATAAACAACATATGCTTTCACTGGCCTTTCTGTTCTGGCTGGGTTATGGCCATTTGATTGCTTCATCCTGGAGGTAACTTCCCTCCGTTTTTTGGGGTTTATGTCCACATCTTTAGATCAAAGCTTCCGCATCGATCCGGCGGAATTGCCGGGCCAGACTGTCATTTTTGGCGGAACGCCCACTATGCGCGAAATTCATAGCAGGATCGACTCCGTCCTTTCGGTCGACCTTCCCGTGCTCATTCAAGGGGAGAGCGGGACCGGTAAAGAACTGATCGCCCGGTTTCTGCACGCGCGCTCGAGTCGGCGCGATGCTCCGTTTGTGAAGCTCAATTGCTCAGCCATTCCGGCAAATCTGCTTGAAAGCGAATTATTTGGCTCCTTGAAAGGCGCGAGCGAGGATCGGCCAGGTTTGATTGAGATCGCAGACGGCGGGACGCTGTTCCTGAATGAGATCGGCGACATGAATTTGGATCTGCAGGGTAAATTGCTTCGACTTCTGCGGGACCGCTCGTATACGAGAATCGGCAGTCGCGAGGAGCGATCGGGGGACATTCGAGTTGTTTGTGCGACCAATATCGACTTGCAAAAAGCTGTCGAATTGGGCACTTTTCGCGAAGACCTGTTTTATCGCATCAACGTTGTGTCTTTGTGCCCGTCGCCGCTTCGTGACCGCAAAGACGACATCCCGCAGTTATGTGAGTACTTTCTTCAGAAACTATCTCGCCAGTTTCGAAGGAAAACGCCTCAGTTACGTCCGGACACGTTGCAGCTCCTGAAGCAATGGGATTGGCCTGGGAACCTGCGCGAACTCGAAAACTGGATTGTGCGAGCCATCATTCTTGGCGATGACGAAGCTCTGGTCGCGGAACTTAAGCGTCGGCTCGAAATGCCCAATGGATTAGCCAGCCGGCAACCCAGGTTGGGCTCTTTGAAAGAGGCCACCGGCCGGGCGACTTCCACGGTGACCGCCGCCTTGATTCTGAAGGCTCTTCAGACGAATCGCTGGAACAGGCGAAAAACGGCGGAAACACTGCGTTTGAGCTATCGTGCGTTGCTTTACAAGTTACGCGATGTGGGAATTCCCCATAGGCGTAGAAGTCACAGGGGGAGGCCACCCGCGCATTAATTCTCGTCTGCGACATCACTTTTTGCGGCCGGGCAATTGTCAAAGGGCTGAAACGCGCGAGGGGATTTGAAGATGAATGGAGTATTGCTGAACCGGTTTTTGGCCGATTGACATTTCATGCTGTTACCGATGGTGTCTTGAAAGTGTTACCGAGAGAAGAGTCGCTAGCACAATAGGGGCATTGAAACTTAGTTGCCGGGCCATGATGATGAAGACACGGCATTTGTACCCCGATTCTTTCAGGCAATTCTCTTCTTATTGAGGGCCGATGGGTGGGGGAAACAAGGTAGTTCAGACGGAGTCCTCAGCCCACCGATGTGACTCACAGGGCGAAGCTATATCCCATTGAGCCGTTGGGGAGCCCAGCACGCCCAAGACAAGGAAGTCGGAGTAAAGGGAATCTGAGATGCAGGCCGCCGAGACATTTCGATCCGAAACGTACGACGCATCGCCCTGGTGGGCCGTTTATACTCGCCACCAACACGAGAAGACCGTTGCAGAGATGCTCTTCGCAAAAGGTTTTGAAGTCTTTCTGCCGCTCTATGAATCTACGCGCCGCTGGAAAGACAGGAGAATGGTGCTCTCCCTGCCCTTGTTCCCCTGCTACGTTTTTGTTCGCGGAGGCCTCGATCGCAGGCTGCAGGTCGTGACCACTCCGGGCATACACATGATTCTTTATCGCGGTCAGGAAGTCGCAACGATCCCGAACCAGGAGATTGAAGCGATTCAAAAAGCGATGGATGGGCCTTGCAGCGTCGAGCCCCATCCGTTTCTGAAGTGCGGCACGCGTGTTCGAGTCAAAAGGGGTTCGCTCGAAGGTGTCGAAGGGATTCTAACTCGCAAAAAGAATCTGCTCCGCCTCGTTCTCTCGGTTGACATGCTCGCGCAGTCGGTATCCGTTGAAGTCCATGCCTCCGACGTTGAACCTTGTGGTTTGGATCGCCAGGGATTGGATCCGCACACCGTGACGCACTATGCGGGCCCGAACCGTATCCAAACCGGAAACTCACTGCGGGTTCCTGCTTCTTAGCTTTTCAGTACCCCGCCCCGGTGATCGCATCAGTTTCGTCTCAAACGACTGGCGATCATCCGTGCTCGTCTCTTTCACAAATGCAAGCAATCGGGGAATTTTCGATGCGAAAAATTGTGTCATCAGAATGTTCAATTCTTCCAAAAATAGTTTTGGGGAGAGAGACCGTGAAATGCTTGAGTAATCTGGCGCTCAAATCATGCCTTCTGGCCGGTTTGGCGGTTTCCACGGCCCTATGGGGACAGACTGCCGGGTCCAATCGGCCAGATGCCGCCCGAGATGGTGCGACAGCTACAGCCGCACCGACGCAGCCCGATCTGCCTGCCAGGGGCCCGCACGCTGACGATACTTACGTCATTGGTGACGATGACGTTCTCGCCATCAATGTCTGGAAAGACCAGGAACTGACGCGTGCCGTCACCGTGCGATCGGACGGGAAAATCTCCCTGCCACTGGTCGGAGATATGCCAGCGGCGGGACGAACCCCCGCCCAACTCGAGCAAGATCTGAAGGCCGCCCTCGTCGGGTACATCACAGATCCTCAAGTGACGGTGATCGTTCAGGAGATCAAGAGCCGGAACTTTAACGTCCTCGGACAAGTAATAAAACCCGGCTCCTATCCGCTCATCACCGACACCACCGTTGTAGACGCGATTGCATTGGCCGGAGGGTTCAAGGACTTCGCAAAAAAGAAAGCTATTTACATCATCCGCCAGGGTGCAAACGGGGCAGAGAGCCGACTCCCTTTCAACTATGAGGACTTCATCAAGGGAAAGAAGGGGAAGCATGCGTCGCGGGACATTCAACTCAAGCCACATGACACCATTGTGGTGCCCTGAGAGGCCGAAAATGTTCGCACGACTCGCTATCGTCGCTCTATTGCTCGCAAACTTGCCTCTATGGTCACAGGTGGAGCCGGGTGCGAGCGGCAGTGACTCAACCACGGATTCCAATGCCGAAATGACGGTTCCACCACCCGTGGCCGGCGTGCCCTATCCGAAAATCGCGGCTCCCGAAAATCTTCCGAACTATATGTCAGCCGAGATAAACGCAAGCGCTGGCTATATCAATAACGTTTTTCCATTTCAAAGCGCAACAACACCGATCAAACCGGTGAATGACGAAATCTATACTTTTTACCCGACTTTACGGGTTATCCGCGCCACCGTTCGCCGGCAGGTGACCGCTTCTTACAGTCCCAGTTTTGTCTTCTATCAGAACACGACAGCCCTCGACACGATCGATCACGGCGCGTCGCTGACCTTTCAGGATCGTTTCAGCCCCCACATCACTTTCAACGTGGAAGATTTCTTCTATCGAACTTCGGATGTCTTTGATCAGTCCTACCTATTTTCCGGAGGCGGGGTCACCGGTTCAACGCAGACGCCCGCGACGATCCTGATCGCTCCTTCCGAGCAGCAGTTGAGCAATCTGGCGCACGCATTCCTGAGCTATCAATTCGGGAGAGATGGAATGATCGGAGGAGGAGCATCCGATTCGACCTACTACTTTTCCGCCCCTTCTTCCGCCACCGGGCTCGGAAATTCGCACGCAAACGGAGCCTGGGTCTTTTACAACCGGCGCGTTTCTGCAAGACAATATTTAGGCGTCTCTTATCAGTGGTCGCGAACCGCCGCACAAACTTTGCTTCAACGAGGTTATACCCAGACCAACTCGGTGCTCCCGTTCTACTCGTTCTACCTCACAAAGACGACCTCGGTCTCGCTCTCCGGGGGTGCACTACAAGTCAACGTCACCTCGCCTAATTTACCCGCTTCGAATTCGTGGTCGCCCGAAGCCGATATCAGCGTGGGCTACCAAGGCAAACGCGGCTTTCTTGCAGGCAGCTATTCGTACACAATTACATCCGGAGAGGGTTTGCTCGGCGCCTACATTACGAACAACGCAAACCTTAGTGGAGGCTGGAATCTCACACCTACATGGACTGCCGCCGTCTCGGCGACCTATGCGAATGCAACCAACAAGACGCCTCAATTATTCACGTCCACCGGCGGGAATATGATCGCTGGACAGGCGTCCATAACCCATGTGTTCCGCGAGTCGCTTCGCATGAACATTGGTTATGAGCGCCTCCATGAGAACTTCTCCAATATTCCGATTATTTCCGCGAATCCTGACAGCAATCAGGTGTACGGGAAAATAACTTACGAGTTCAGAAAGCCCATGGGGAAATAACCATGCCAGAAACGATAGAAGAACACGAGTCACAGAGTTTTGACATCTCCCGCATTCGGGGAATTGTTCGGCGCAGGCATTTGTATTTCCTGATCCCGCTTTTTTTTGGCTGGCTTCTAATTTGGGGATCAAGTTACGTGATCTCACCGCTCTATAAGTCGAGTACTCTCATCATCGTGGAGCAGCCGACCATGCCTCAAAACTATGTCGTGCCGAACATCAACGACGATTTGCAGACACGACTCGAGAGTATGACGGAGCAAATCCTCAGCCGAACCCGGCTACTTGTGATCATTCAGAAGCTTCACCTGTATGGCGGCGACCATTCAGGACTCACTGACGATCAGAAGATTGCGAGTATGCGGAAAGACATTAATCTCGAGCTGGTGCGCGATCCTCAGAAGCGGGACATCTCTTCATTCACGATTTCGTATGAAGCTCGCGATCCGCACTTAGCGCAAACGGTAACGACTGAACTTACAGAACTCTTCATCAACGAGAATTCAAGAGCGCGCCAAGAGGAGTCTGAAGGAACCACGGCTTTTCTTGAAAAGCAGCTGGAAGACGCACGCCAAAGTCTGTCAGAACAGGAGGCAAAGGTCCAGGCATTCGAGAGTCAACACGAAGGGGCATTACCGACACAAGAGTCGAGCAATCTTGCGATTCTGAATGGCCTGCAGTCGCAACTTCAAAGCGAACAGGACGCTCTTAATACTGCAAAGCAACAACGTGTCTACCTTGAGGCGTTGCTCCAGCAGGAGAAGACAGCGCAAGTGAGAGTTCGGCCCGGTGGCGACCAAACCAGTGCTGCGCCGACAGATCTGGCCACAATTGACGGTCAGCTCGACACGTTGCGTGCGCAACTCGCCGATCTTAGCTCCCGCTATACTGACCGCTACCCCGACGTCTTGAGGCTCAAGGACCAGATTGCCAAGATGCAGGCAATGAGAACAAACCTGATCGCGGCCCAAAAGTCGGCGAATGCAGGATCGGCACATGCTGGCGAAGGTCCGGCCACGGGCGGTCTGGCCGACCCCGAATTAGGCGCAACGGCACGTCAGGTGCAGAGCCAGTTGCAGGCCAACCAGGTGGAAATAGCGAATCGGGAGAGTTCGATCGAGAGTCTTAAGTCGCGCCTTGGCGAATACCAGGGACGGCTGAATATGACCCCAGCGACTGAGCAGGAGCTGGACGACTTGACTCGCGGATACGATCAATCAAAGGCAAACTACGACGATCTGTTAAAAAAGAAGGACCAGTCGGAAATGGCCACGAGCATGGAGGAGATGCAGCAAGGCGAACGGTTTACGATTCTAGATCCGCCGAGTCTGCCTTCCAGGCCAGCCTCTCCCAATCGTTTGAAGTTTTGTGGTATTGGTCTAGGCGTGGGACTGGCGCTGGGATTGATCGTCGCAGGTGGTCTTGAGTTCTTCGATGATCGTCTTCACAGCGAAAAGGAAATCAAGTCGCTGCTGCCTATGGGTGTCTTGTCGGATATTCCAAGTATCGTGAATGCAGCGGATGAACAAGAGGCAAAACGGAGATTGGCGATAGGGTGGGCCGCGACCGCCGTTGTGTTCGTCACGATCCTTGCCGGCTCAGTCTTTAGTTTTCTCAATTCCTAGGTCTTTTTACCCAATGTATAAAGCTTTCTTTCACCTCAAGCGTAACCCTTTTGATTTAACACCGGATCCCCATTGCTTCGTGCCGACCCCGCGACACAATGAGGCGTTGGCGGCGCTCTATTACGGCGTGCGGCGGCATAAAGGTTTTGTCGTCGTCACCGGCGAAGTGGGCACCGGGAAGACCTTGCTGCTTCGGTGTCTTTTGCGGCTCCTGGAGAACAGCAAGGATATTGCCTACGCATACCTGTTCAACAGCAGGCTCTCCCCGACCGACTTCCTGCAATATGTCGTTTCCGACTTTGGCCTGCCGTCCTCGGGAAAGAACAAATGCGAACTCCTACTGGATCTCAGCAAGTTTCTTGTCGCACGCGGTTCCAAGAATTTGACGAGTGTTGTGATTGTCGATGAGGCGCACGATTTGTCCGCGGATACGTTGGAGGAGCTTCGCCTCCTTTCCAACCTGGAGACAGCGGAAGACAAACTGGTACAGATCATTTTGGCTGGACAGCCGGAACTCGACACGAAGCTGGATTCCGTCGAACTTAGGCAACTAAAGCAGCGCATTGCCCTCAGGACGCAGCTAGGGGCGCTCAGCGCCAAACAAACACAGGAATACATCGAGCAACGCCTGCGGATCGCCGGCGCGGACTCAAGCCAGCCGCCGATCTTTTCCGCGCAGGCAATCGATCAGGTGTACTCCTATTCGCGCGGCTTTCCGCGCCTCATCAACACAATCTGCGAAAACGCGCTGATCAGCGCCTATGCCAGGCAGTCGTCGACGGTCTCGGCGCGAATCATCGAGGATGTAGCCACCGAATTCCGTCTCGATGCTTTTGTGCCTGTGCAGAATACATAGGCGGCCGCATGCACAGTGTTGCCATAAAGAGGAAGCTATAGTGAGCCAGATATTTGATGCATTACGGCGGTCGGAAAGCGAACGGCCCGGAGACGATTCCTCGGCGCTGCCTCAGGGCACCGATCTGTTGCGGCGCGCGGAACGGCGGGCCGCCGAAAGATGGGAAGCCGACGGTTCTCGTTCGGATCTCGATTTGGCGGAAAGCAGTCTGGAAGAAGAGATCGAAGTAATCGAGGTCGCGCCTTCACCCGCGCCCGCAAAGCCGGCGCCGCGCCCCGCGGAAGCTCTGTCTAAAGCCGGGCGCGCAGAAATCCTCGAGAAATTTCCTTCGCTCCAGATTTCGCTTGCCCCGCAAAGCCGCTTAGTGTGCCTCACCGATAAGGAAAGCCCGACAGCCGAGGCGATTCGGCTGCTGGGAGTCCGTCTAAGAGACATCCGCCGCAAGCGGCCGCTGAAGAAGGTGCTCATTACGAGCACCATTCCACAAGAAGGCAAGAGCACCATCTCCGCCAACCTTGCCTGTGCTCTTGCCCTGACGGCCGACGAAAAAGTGCTGCTGGTGGAAGGCGACTTGCGACGTCCTTCGTTGATGCGCATGTTTGGCATCGAGAGGACGGCGGGAATGTCGGAATGCATAAGAGCCGAGGGGCAGCAGCTTTCAGGCATCTACCATCTCGAGGATGCGGGCCTGTGGATCCTGCCTGCCGGAAAATCTCCGGGCAACCCGCTGGAGCTTTTGCAGTCGCATAAATTGCGTTCAGTTATGGATCAACTTACGGCGTGCTTTGATTGGATTATTATCGACACGCCTCCAGTGCTGCCTCTTGCAGATACAAGTATCTGGACGCGAATGGTCGACGGAGTTCTTCTGGTCACACGCCAGGGGACGACCCAGAAACACGAATTGCAAAAAGGGCTTGAAGCACTCGACCAGAAAAAACTGCTTGGTGCGCTCCTGAACGGCGCCGTAGCATCGGTATACAGCGGCTACTATGAGAACTCATCTCTTTCCTCCTAGCAAATCTCATTGAGCTTTAATAAGGATCGCCCAATCTAGCATTTTTAGTTGTTCGCATTTTCATGACGGGGACGTCCTCGTCATCACCAGAGGCCTTTGCAATCGGTTTACCCCCGCCTCGTCCGCATGCCTTCCCTAACTGAGATATAGGACGGGAATAACGCACGTCGTTTTTTTATTCCGCATACCGACAATGTCGAACCAGCCGGTGAACGGCAAAAAGAGGAGCACTTCGTGTCACGATCCAATCAATCCAGATCATCAAACACCGCGGATCCCTTGATGGATGCCGTACCTGCGATTAACCGCACACCTCTCGACGAATCCACTTTCCGCCGCATGATTGCCATCGAGCGCAAGCGCACGGAACGTTCTAAGGCTCCCTTTGTCCTTATGTTGCTTGAGGCCATCAGCGATCGTGGCCAGAAGAAAAGCAGCATAACTCTGAGCCGCATCGCAACCGCGCTGCTTTCATCGAGCAGAGACACCGACCTGGTTGGCTGGTACAAGGATGACGCAATCATCGGGACCATGTTCACGGGACTCATTGTGAGTGACAAACGAGCCGTCCTGGACACATTTCTCACTAAAGTCAGTGCCGCTCTCCAGGAAGAACTTTCCGCGGAGGAATTCAATCAGGTGCGGATATCTTTCCACCTTTTCCCGGATGATTGGGATCATGAAAAGCCAGGTCCGCCGACCAATGCCGCTCTGTACCCGGACCTGGCAAGCAACGACAAAGGTCAGCGGACCGTGCTCATCATCAAGCGAACGATCGATTTCACCGGAAGCTCAATCATGCTGATCCTGTTGTCCCCTGTATTTTTCGTCATCGCCCTCGCCATCAAGCTTTCCTCCAGGGGCCCGGTCTTCTATCGCCAACAAAGGGTAGGGCGCTACGGTCAGACTTTCACATTTCTGAAATTTCGTTCGATGTTCGTGAACAACGACAACAAGGCACATAAGGAGTTTGTTACGCAACTGATTACAAGTAAACCCCGGGAAACAGCCCCAAAAGAGAGCGGCGAAAGCGTATACAAACTCACCAACGATAAAAGAATTACGAGCGTGGGCAAAGTATTGCGCAGAACCAGTCTCGATGAGCTTCCCCAGTTCCTCAATGTGTTGCAGGGCGACATGTCCCTGGTTGGTCCCCGCCCTCCGATTCCGTATGAGCTGGCCGCCTATCAGACCTGGCATCGGCATCGTCTCCTTGCGGTGAAGCCGGGAATTACGGGCCTGTGGCAGGTGATGGGTCGCAGCAGCGTCCGCTTCGATGAAATGGTGCGCCTCGATCTTCGCTACGCTTCAACCTGGACGCCATGGCTCGACCTCAAGATCCTGATGCGAACTCCCGGAGCGGTAATTAAAGGATCCGGCGCGTATTGATACCAGCATCTCGCCGCCGCGCTATCCCGCGCGGTCTGGTGATGGTCGCGCCAATATTCACGGCCGCACAATCGGGGTTGGATGGCCTCAATGCACAAGGCGCCTGTCCTGGTGCAGGCCGGCCGTTCAACCGTCCATCGCCCTCAGCTCAAAAAGCAGATTCTGCTGTTCCAGAAAAATTTCTGCTTCAACAGGAATAAGAAGGAGTTAAAAAACTATGGACTTCGGTGTAATTGGATACGGCTACTGGGGTCCGAACATCGTAAGGAATCTTGCCAGTCTTGAGGGCGTGGTGGTGCGCGCGATCTCCGATGTAAGTCCCGCGGCGCAAGCGCGGGCTCGCAAAGCCTATCCGGGTGTAACTATAACGGCGAGCGCGATGGAGGTGATCACTTCGCCTAACATTGATGCGGTAGCCGTCATTTCGCCTGTCTGGACCCACTACGAACTGACAAAGGCGGCTCTGGAGAATGGCAAACATGTCTTTGTCGAAAAGCCATTCACAAGCACCGTCGCTCAGGGGGAGGAACTGGTCAACCTCGCGGAACAGAAGAACCTAAAGGTGATGGTCGACCACACTTTTCTCTTCACGGGCGCGGTGAGAAGGATTGGGCAACTCATCGACGAAGGCGCGCTGGGAAAGCTGTATTATTACGATTCAACACGGGTAAATCTTGGCCTCTTTCAACACGACGTCAATGTTCTCTGGGATCTTGCGCCACATGACCTCTCGATCATGGACCACCTCATCAAAGCCAGTCCCGAGGCGGTTGTCGCAACCGGGCAAGGACATCTGAATGAACATGAAGATGTCGCGTTCATGACCCTCTACTTCCCCGACAAGGTCATTGCGCATATCAACGTAAATTGGCTGTCGCCTGTCAAAGTCAGGACAACGCTGATCGGCGGTGAAAAGCGAATGATCGTATGGAACGATCTTGAAGCCGACGAAAAAGTGAAGGTCTATGACAAGGGAGTCAAGATCACCAGTCGGGAAGGTGTTTACGATCTCCTTGTCAGTTATCGCTCGGGAGATATGTGGTCGCCGCAACTGGAGCAACTCGAAGCACTGCGCTATGAGCTCAACTTCTTCGTGGAATGCATCACCACCGGCAAGGAGCCCTTTAACAACGGGCACGCGGGACTGCGGGTCGTCAGGATGCTCGAAGCAGCCAGCCAGTCCATGAACAAGAAGGGAGCGTTTATCCGCCTATGAGCGATTTCAACTCTGTTGCGGCAGACGTCAAGCTGGGCGTTAACGTAAAGCTGTCGAAGTTTGTCAATCTCTACGGATGCGAAATCGGAGATGAGACAAAGATCGGGGCATTTGTCGAGATCCAGAAGAATGCCCGGATTGGAAAGCGTTGCAAGGTCTCGAGCCACTCGTTTATCTGTGAAGGCGTAGCCATCGAAGACAACGTCTTTATCGGGCATGGAGTGACGTTCACCAACGACACTTACCCCCGGGCTACGAACGGCGATGGCTCGCTGCAAACCGGCACCGACTGGGACGTCCGGCCTACGATCGTTCGCAAGGGCGCGTCGATTGGCTCTGGCGTTACTCTTCTGTGCAATTTAAGCATAGGTGAAAACGCGATAGTTGGCGCCGGGAGCGTCGTGACCAAAGATGTTCCGCCGAACACCGTCGTTGCCGGAAATCCGGCGCGGGTGTTGCGGTCGATTGAAGTTCAAACCGAGGAGTCCAATGTTAGAAACTAAGCAAATACCATTCCTTGATCTAATTACGCCGCATGTCGAACTTGGCGCGGAGCTTACCGCGGTTTTTGAGCAGGCGCTGTCTACCGCGGGATTCATCGGTGGCCCCATGGTGCAGGAGTTTGAGGAGGCATTTAGCGCATATTGCGGCACAAGGTACGCCCTTGGCGTCAGCAGCGGCACAGATGCGTTGCGCTTCGCCATCGTCGCCTGCGGGATCGAGGCCGGCGATGTCGTCGTGACCGTGCCCAATACATTCATTGCGACAACGGAAGCGATCTCGCAAGCACGCGCGATACCGGAGTTTGTTGACGTAGATGAGCATACCTACAACATGTCGGTGCCGATGCTTGAGCGATTTCTTGAGAAGCAGTGCGTCCGAAATAGCTCGGGAAAGCTCATCAGCCTTCGCAACGGCAGACCGGTAACCGCCGTGGTGCCCGTGCACCTCTACGGCCAAATGGCGGACATGGATGCAATCCTGGACCTGGCCGACAAGTACGATCTAACCGTGATTGAAGATGCGTGTCAGGCGCACGGCGCCGAGTACTATTCGAAACGGAACAACCGCTGGATGAAAGCTGGCTCTATGGGCCGCGCAGCAGCGTTCAGTTTCTACCCTGGCAAAAATCTCGGCGCCTGCGGCGAGGCGGGAGCCGCAACAACGAATGATCCTGGGATCGCCGCGAAGATCCGAATGCTACGCGATCACGGCCAATCTAAGAAGTACTTTCACGATTTAGAGGGATACAACGGGCGGCTGGACGCGATTCAAGCCGGGATCCTCCACGCGAAATTACCCCATCTCGCGAAGTGGAACGCCCTACGCCGCGACCGGGCCGCGGAGTACAACCGTCTGCTGGCCGGCAACGATGCCATCATCTGCCCCTATGAGCCGTCTTGGTCGCGCGCCGTGGATCACCTCTATGTGGTGCGCGTCGGCGATCGCGACGGGCTGGCCCTGCACCTGAAAGAGGCGGGAATCGGCACAGGCATTCACTATCCGGTTCCGCTTCACCAGCAGAAGGCATACGCCTTACTGGGCTACAAGGCCGACGACCTGCCGGTGAGCACACGGGCGGCGGCTAGGATTCTCTCACTGCCCATGTTCCCGCAACTCACCGCAGCGCAGCAGGCGCGCGTGGCCGAGGAGATCGAGAACTTTACGAGACTGGGACGCGCCGCGGCTGAGCCGAAGGTTCTCGCCGCGCAGAGCTGAAGCATGCACAACAGGACTCGGACCGGTGGGTTGCGCTGGCGGACACAGCCGTGAGTCTGCGGTTCGATCGCGCTGGCACGCTGTACTTCGCCGTGCCGCTGCTCGGGGTGCTGGCCGGGTGGCGCGACGGCAGAGTTCCAATCCTTATGTACCACAGCGTGGCCGACGAGGATGAATCGGCCCTGCAACCGTACTATTGGATCGGAACCACGCCGGCTCAGTTTATGCAGCAGATGACGTGGCTGCACGAGCGTGGCTATCGGACAGTGAGTCTTGCTTCGGCTGTGGGACTGCTGCGGGGGGGCGGGGGCACGGTCGAGAAGACGGTGGTCATCACCTTTGACGACGGCTATCGGGACTTCTGTCAGCATGCCTTTCCGGCGCTTGAGCGGTTTGGTTTTACCGCCACCATGTTTCTGCCTACGGCGTCGATCGGCGATCGGCCCCAGGTTTTCAACCGGCGGGAGTGCATGACCTGGGGTGAGGTGCGGGAGCTGCAGCAGCGGGGCGTCTCTTTCGGATCGCACACGGTGACCCATCCCCAGCTCCACGGACTGGAGCCGGATCGTATCCGCGAGGAGATCTTGCGGTCACGGCAGACGATTGAGGACAAAACGGGTGGCGCGGTTGAATCCTTCGCCTATCCGTATGCCTTTCCGCAGACGGATCGGCCGTTCAAAACCATGCTGCGGGCAATTCTGGAAGAGAGCGGCTACCGCTATGGGGTCTGCACGCAGATCGGGCGGGCGGGGGCGGCGAGCGATCCTCTGTTTTTGGAACGACTTCCGGTCAACAGTGCGGACGATCCGGCGCTCTTACAAGCCAAATTGGCAGGGGCTTACGACTGGGTGGGTGGCCTGCAGTCGCTGGCCAAGAGGATCAGAAAACCTCGCACAAGAGCTTGAACCAACTTGTACTCGGTGGACGCACCTTGTTTACATGGTTCAGAGAGAAGCCCTATTAGATTCGGCTGATATAGAACCTTGCTGGGCTCGTATACGGATGCAAAGGCGACAAGCGGATCTTCCCTGCATTATAATTGAAGGTCTTAGAATCAATTAGATAGGGCGTGATGTGACTATGGTACGCACCCGACATTACTTTCCCCTTGCGAACTGGCCATTGGATTGCAGACTATTAAGCACACACTCGTGCCGCATACCTGGCAAGTGGTTTGGTGCGATCCTCCGAGGAGACCTGTCCATGTTTAGTAAGTCCTGTCTTATGGGTGCTGCGTCCTTCAACGCATCGTTATTTAGTATTCTTTCACTTTTCTTAATGGCACATCCGGCATTCGCCAACGACGTTTATATCGCCCAAGCTACTTCCGGATCAGCCAACGGATCGAGCTGTGCGAACGCCTTTGCTTACAACTACTTCAACACTCAAGGAAACTGGACTTCGAGCGTTGCCAGCGGCGCCCAGATCGGTCCCGGAAGCACCGTTCATGTGTGCGGAACTATCACCGTCGGTGCTAACAGTGAGGCCCTTGTCTTTCAGGGAAGCGGCACCAGCGCCAACCTGGTGACCTTGTATTTCGAGAGCGGCGCGAAGCTTGTGTCTCCGGAATGGCCTCCCCAGGGGTCGGGCGGCGCCATCGACACCAGTAACCAGAATTATGTCGTGATCAACGGGAACGGCGGCGCCAATGGAGCTACGCAGGGCGTCATCGAGGCAACCGCAACCGGCGATTCAGGGGCAGCCTGCCCCGGCGGATCTTGTTCCTACCACAACGACAGCAATGCCATTGAGGCCGACAGCAGCAACAACCTGACGGTGGAAGGGCTTGCCATCATTGATATGTATGTCACCACCACGGGAGTCCCCAGCGGCGGTGGCGGCTCCTGCATCTGGGATCACGGCCAGGCCACCAACTGGACGATCGCCAACAATCTCATGCACGACATGAGCTGGTGCATCAATCTCCAGTACGACAGTGGAACCTCCTCCGGCATCACCATCTCGAACAACGAGATCTATAACATCGATCACGGAATCGCGATTGGCGGCCCTCACGCGGGAAACACGTTGACCAACGTCACCGTCTCCGGGAACAACATCCACGACTATTCCAACTGGGACACGCCCGGCGATGTGTGGCATCACGACGGCATCCACATCTGGGGCTATAACAACGACGGCTCCGATACCATAACCGGCGTAAATATCTATGACAACAAGTTCGGCGGGTGCATCGGACAAAACGTGACTGCTCATATCTTCATCGAGACAAACAGCGGCAACACGCACAATGTGAGTATCTACAACAACACACTCATTGACGCTTGCAACGGGGCCGACAATGACGGGCTGCTCACCGCCAGCGACCCCGGCTACCAGGTCTATAACAACACCTTTATCGGCACCTCTGGAGATGTTTGTGTTGGTCTCTCGGGCTCCTCGAACAGTACATTTGTCAACAATGTTGTGAGTGGCTGCGGCATTCTGCAATACGTCACGTCCGGTGGCGGGTTCGCGTCCGGCGGTTTGCACAACAACATCTACGCGAACTGCACAAGCAGCAACTGTTTCGCCTTCCCGGGGGGCTACACTACATCGTTCGCCGCGTGGCAGAGCTATACCAAGCAGGACGCGAGTCCCTCGGCATATGTCACAAGCGCGAACCTCTCTCCAGCCGGTGTACCTCAGTCCGGTTCCCCCGTCATCGGTGTCGGAGCGAACCTCGTATCCCTCAGTATCAAGACGCTTGATACCGACATCGTCGGCAATCCGCGCCCCACGACCGGCGTGTGGACCGCGGGCGCGTATTCGACTTCCGGCACCGGACCTCAGCCGCCGACCGCCCTGACGGGCACGATCGTCACAAACTAGAACCTCGGCTTTTCCTCGGTAACCGGCAGCTGTTCAATGGTATTCAATGACCGAAAGATTTTTCCGCGTCTTCCGCAATTTCGTTGGGGACGGCAGCGGCTCCAGTATCCCACGGAAAAGAAATAGCTGAGCAATCCATGAAGAAGCTAATCCCGCTTCTTGCTTTCGCGGTGGCGTTGGTTATCGTTCTTGTTTTCGTAGCGATACGTCCGGCATTCGGAGGCACTCGTTACATTGCGCAGTTTGCAGGAACCTTCCGCGGCGGAAAGGCTTGCGACGGGCATACAACGATCACCCCGGCCATGTTCAACCGCCTGACTAACTCTCCGGGGGACGTAAGTTATGTTTGTGGAACCATAACAGTCCCCATTAATACTCCAGGTCTAATCGTCCGTGGCAGCGGAACCAGCGGCAAACCCATTACGATCGATTTTGATAGCGGTGCGGTACTCGCATCTCCGGAGTGGCCTGCTGAAGGCGCGGGCGGCGCCATCGATATCGGCAACAACAGCTATATCGCCATCAATGGAAACGGCGGCTCGGGCGCAGCGGTTCAGGGTGTAATCGAAGCCACTTCAAACGGAGACGCCGGCGCTCGATGTCTCAGCGGGACTTGCCAGAATCATGGGCCTAGCAATGCGATTGAGGCCGGCGACGGAGCGTCGAACATAACCATAGAGGGGCTTGCCATCATTGATATGTATGTCGCTGCCAATCCGAGCCCGGGCGGCGGCACCTGCATTTACGATCACGGCGCCATCACCAACTGGACGGTCACCGATAATCTCATGCATGACATGGGCTGGTGTATCAGCCTCCAGTATGACAGTGGAACGTCTTCCGGCATTACGATCTCGAATAACCAGATTTATAACATTGACCACGGAATCGCGCTGGGCGGTCCGCACCCGGGCAACACGCTGACAAACGTGAATATTTATGGAAACACCATCCGCGACTACTCGAACTGGGACAACGCGGCCGACTCCTGGCATCATGACGGCATCCATATTTGGGGCTACAACGATGACGGCTCCGACACTATCAACGGCGTGAATATCTACAACAACAAGTTTGGCGGCTGCATAGGTCAGAATGTGACTGCGCACATTTTCCTGGAAGGAAACAAAGGGAGCACCTCGAACGTCGGGATCTATAACAACACGCTCATCGATACCTGCAAGGGCAACGACAATAATGGCTTGATTAATATCGCCGATCCCGGTGTCGTGATCGATAACAATACCTTCATCGGCGCCTCTACGGACACGTGCATGGGCGTATCGAACGCGATCAGCGTGACATTCGTCAACAACATAGCCAGCGGGTGCGGGATCCTGATCTGGGTTGACAAGAACGGAAACTTCTCCCCAGGCGCTTTGCACAACAACATCTACACGAACTGTTCAAGTGGCAATTGCTTCGCATACCACGGGAACTATTCTGGATCGTTCTCCTCCTGGCAGAAGGAGACCAGGCAGGACGCGAGTCCTTCGGCATACGTCTCGAACATGAAACTCTCTCCTGCCGGTGTGCCTCAGTCCCGTTCAGCCGTCCTCGGCGCCGGGGCGAACCTGACATCCCTGGGCATCCCCGCACTGCACACCGATCTTGACGGCTATCCACGTCCCGCGACCGGGGCCTGGACCGTCGGAGCTTATTAGACTTCCGGATCCCGTCTCAGCCCGCGTCAGCCCCCGCCTCAGGGATACTGGCCTGACTGATGCGATTGTCATAAACGACAATCCCGCTTTCCCTCAGTAACCGGGCAATTCGTCATCGCAATTCCATGACCGCTAAGTTCTCCGCACCTTCTACCAGCCCCGCGCTCGCCGCTTCCATTGGGAAGAACACGCTCTTCGGCGTGGTGGGAAATATTGTGCATGTACTGGCCCGGATCGTCGTGGTCCCGGTCATAATCCGGCACCTCGGCCTCGATGGTTACGGCATCTGGGCGGTCCTCATGTCGGTCGCCGCATACATCACCCTGGGGGGAGCAGGGGTCAAGTCTGCCTTCCAGAAGTATGTTGCGGAGGCAACCGGCACCGGCGATTACGATCGGGCCAGCCGCTTGTTGAGCACGGGCACCGCTGCGGTCCTGGCGCTTTCCGTTGTTGTTCTCGTGCCTCTCGCGGTCTTCGCGCATTCCCTGGCTGTCGCCGTGGGAGTGCCCCAGAACTGGCTCGTTCCTGCTTCTCTGGCGATCCGTTATCTGTCGATCACCGCAATCTTGGCTAATGTAAGTCAGACCTACCAAAGCATCCTTATGGGTGCGCATCGCATTGACCTGCGGGAAAAGCTGAACGTCGGTCTCGATCTCCTCAACGCAGCCGCAACCGTGGCTCTTCTTTACGCCGGATTCGGATTGCTGGCGATGTGCGTTGTGTTTTGCGCGTATCAACTTGCCGGTGGCTTCTTGTGGTACCTCTACTCCCACCGCATCCTTCCCGAAGTCCATATCGCGCCAAAATTTGTTACCCGATCGGTGGTGAAAGAGCTTGTCCGCTTCGGCGCAAGCTATCAACTGGTCAGCATGCTCGAGTTACTGTACGCGGCGGTGCTGCCGGTTGCCATCCTGAAATTCTTTGGCGCGAATGCGGCTGGCGTCTTTGCCCTCGCTGCCCGCCTGGTGAGTTTTGCGACCCTTATCCAGGGCTCGTACCTTCAGGCCATCCTCTCCGGCGGAAGCCTCGTCTACGCCTCTGGTTCGGCCGAACAAAACAACGCCTTCATCGTCAAATCGTTCAAAGCGATGGCGGTGCTCTCCATCCTTCCTCTGGCCTTCATCGCCCTCTATGGAGCCAAGATCGCTTTTGTCTGGACCGGCAAAACCGATCCTCTCCTGGAGGGTGCGGTCTGTCTCCTATGTGCCGGTGGCGTGTGCCGATCTCTAAGTTCCTTGTTTCGCGTACTCTATCGAGTCTCCGGGGGAGCCGTGATGGACAATGCGCAACTGCTCCTCGGGCTGGGTGTTGCATTTCTCCTCTGGCCTTTTGGCCCGAAGATCGGGTTCTTTGGTCTGGTGGGCGGCGTGAACGTCGTGGGCCAGTTACTCGGACTGATCCTCATGAGCCTCAGCCTTACCTCCCGATTCAAAGGATTCCATCCCGGCGCCCTGGCGCCCACTCTGCTCAGATTCTGCGTCGCCGCCGCCGTCATCGTTGGCGCTTCAGTTGCGGCCCTCTATCTGAAAGTGTCCTGGGAAATGAACCCGCGTGTTCTCGACACCCTTCGACTCATGACCGCTGCCGCCATCAGCCTGCTGGTCGCCGTGCCCGCCCTGCTTTTCACCGGTTCGGTATCGCGCTCTGAAGCGCGAACCATGCTGAATACTGTTTCCCGAAAATTTGCATCTCCCGCCTGATCCTGCAGCGCAGGGAATGCCACGGACAGATCAACCCCATGATTGCCAACGAAGCGCCAACCATTGCCGTCCCCCAGGCCAGCTCCACCGGTCAGCGGTCCTGTCCTATTTGCTCACACCCGGATCCCAAACCCTGGCTCACCGCGCCGGACTGGTTCCATGGACGCACGAAGAAGTATCAGCTGTTGCGTTGCTCCTCGTGTTCTTTGGTGTGGCTCAAAGATCCGCCATCCCCTTCCGAGATGGGCGAACATTACGGCGAGGCTTATGACCGAGCTATCTCGACCGCCTCGAAGACCTCGGAGCACTGGTTCGGCCGCCGCGACGCAGTTCTTCACTTTAAAGCCAGTGGGGCTCTTCTCGATCTCGGTTGCGGGTCGGGAGGCTTTCTAAGTGCGTTCAAAGGGCCTTCCTGGCAACTCTACGGCGTGGAAATGTCTGAGCACGCTGCCGCAATCGCACATGACCGTTGTGGCGCGCAAGTCTTCGTCGGCGATGTGCTCGATGCCCCGTTTCAGCCGAACAGCTTCGATGCGATCACCTGCTTTAACGTCTTCGAACACATGTACGAACCGGATGCGGTGCTTGCCCAGGTGGCGAAATGGCTCAAGCCGGGCGGCGTGTTCTACACAATGATGCCGAATATTGACTCCGCAGCAACGCGCATCTTTCGCTCTTACTGGTACGCGCTCGAATTGCCACGTCACCTCTATCACTTTTCTCCGGCCACTCTCAAGAAGCTCGGCGAGAACTCCGGGCTCACGGTAGTTTCAATCAAATCGCATCGTGAGCTTTATTTTGAAACGAGCGTCAGGTACGCGGTCGACGATCATCTTCGGAAACTTGGTATTCCACGTAAGAGTGTTGCCGACTCTTATCCCGACAATTCAAGCATTCCCTGGAGAGCCGTGCGAAAAGTCTTTCGCGTTGCCGCGTTGCCGATCATCAATGCCGCGGCGTCGTTCTATGGCGATGGCGAAACCATCACCGCCGTCTTTACTAAGAACGCGGCCTCAGCTTGAGGCTGTGATAATAGGAGTCCACGAAATCGCACCATGACGCTCCCACGCCAATCCATCCGCGTCTTGTACAGCTTTCCCAATAAGCTCGGCGCCTCGCGTATCTGCTATACGGCTTGGGAGCAGGTGCGTGGCATTGTTGCTGCAGGCGCACAAGTCATCCTTTACACCGGTGCCCTTGTGCGTGAAGTTCCGGAATCGGTCGAGGCGCATACAACCCTGTCGCGGGGCAACATTCAAATTCCGTACCGCCTGATCGGCAATCTCCGCGCCCTCGCGCTGCACGACTGGATCGTCTCCCGGCAACTCCCAAAGCTCAAGGACCGGATAGATGTGGTCCATGTCTGGCCGTCGGGCGCTTTGCGGACAATCCAGGCCGCCAGCAGACTCGGCATTCCCACTGTTCTCGAGCGGCCGAATGCCGACACGCGGTTTGCGTTGGAAGCAGTCGACGCCGAACGCAAGCGGATCGGTGTCGAATCTCCTCACTATGACTATCGGCCTAGGGAACCCAATGTGCTCCTCGAAGAGTCCGAGTTTGGAGCTTGCGACTATCTGCTCTGCGCTTCGGACTTTTCGGCGAAGACTTTTACTCGCCGCGGGTACCCGGCTTCGAAGATCGTACGGCATCGGTATGGATTCGACGACACGAAATATTTCCCTTTGCCTGATGATCGAAAGCAACCCAGAAGATTCACTGCTCTCTACGTGGGTGTGGATGCCGTGAGGAAAGGACTGCATCTGGCCCTTGAAGCGTGGCTGTCCTCTCCGGCAAGCAAAGATGGTCTTTTCAGGATTGCTGGAGATGTCCAGGAAGAATTCAAGAAGAAGTTCGCAACTTATCTTGCTCATCCCAGCGTGGAGCAACTTGGCATGCGCAGTGATATCCCGCAGCTGATGCAGAACTCCGACATCCTCATTCTGCCGACGATTGAAGAAGGTTTCGCTCTGGTCTGCGCAGAAGCCATCGGGGCGGGATGCGTGCCGCTTGCGTCCACTGCGTGCACTGAGATGTGCCGGCACGGAGTGAATGCATTGGTTCACAACGTCGGCGACGTAGAAACTCTTCGGGGTCAGATCACGCAGGTTTATTCTGATCCCGCGTTTTTGGCACAGCTTCGTTCCGGCGCAATCGCCACTCGTTCGGAGTGGACCTGGCGCAAGGCTGGCGACCATCTGGTTGCAGCATATGCTCAGGCCCTCGCGGCATACGCCGAAAGAGAAACCATTGCCGTCGCAAGCTCTTAGAAAGTGAAGCGTCTGCGCATGCCCACAGCGCTTCGTTTGCATAGAAGCAATGCAAAATCTTGATTTCAACCAGCGAGACTTAGGCCACGGTGCATCGGAGACGATACTGCACCCCGTGGTCGCAGTGGCGTTGCTGGTCGCGATCGTGCTGATGCTGTGGCGACCGCGAAAGTACGCGGTTGTTCCGCTGCTTCTTTGCACTTTCCTGGTTCCTCGCGGCCAGGAGCTTATGCTGGCAGGCGCGCACATCTACGTTCGCCTCATTTTGGCTCTCGCCGGATTCATCCTTGTTGCGAAGGGCAAGTTTCGCATTGCGGGCGGATTCAACGTCGTTGACAAGCTATTCATCGCGTGGGCTTCCTATCGTGTCTTTGCGGCCACGGTCACGAACTGGCCGGCCGGTACGATGGAGAACCTATCGTTCCTGCTGGCGGCCTTGTGCGGTTACTTCCTTCTTCGTTATTTGATCGAGACTGAAGAAGACGTGGCCCGGGCGGCCATGACCCTGGCGGTCATTGCTTTGGTCTTAGGCGTCTGCATGGTGTACGAACAACACTTCCTTGTCAATCCTTTTGGAACCTATCTGGGTGGAGCGCCGACCGCTCCGGAAATTAGAGACGG
Source organism: Acidobacteriaceae bacterium (assembly GCA_036510715.1). GTDB lineage: Bacteria > Acidobacteriota > Terriglobia > Terriglobales > Acidobacteriaceae > Granulicella. Next base: position 5,147 of record DATCDL010000533.1, on the reverse strand, counting down.
AACCGCCCGAGCTCAGGCCACGTTTGGTCACTCGATTCTCGCAGGGTGTTTTGGAGGCACGCTCATCCCTCTCTTCGTCTGGTTATGGAGCAAGAAGGACAGGGTTGCCGCCGTCGCAGGAATCGTGGGATCGACGTTGATGGTGCTGACGGCCAATTCCAGCACCCCGATACTAGCGTATGTGGCCGGCATTCTCGGCCTCCTTTTGTGGCCGGTTCGGCGGAAGATGAAGGCGGTCCGCTGGCTAATCGTGATCACTCTCGCGGTTCTCGCAATTGCGATGAACGCCCCCGTGTGGTTCGTGATCGCTCATATCAATGTGGTCGGAGGTTCCGGAGGATATGACCGCGCCTTCCTGATCGATACCTGCATCCGGCATTTCAGAGACTGGTGGCTCATCGGCACGAATCAGAGCGGCAACTGGGGATATGACATGTGGGACATGTCGGACCAATTCGTGGCCGAAGCTGAGACAGGCGGCATTGTCACATTGATTTGTTTCATTGCCATCATCGTGAAGTCCTTCAGCCGGCTTGGAAGTATGAGAAAGCGGGTAAAACCGAAACAGCAGTGGCTGTTCTGGTGTCTCGGCTCTATTATGCTCGCGAATATCTTTGCCTATTTTGGCGTGGCCTATTGGGATCAAACGCAGGTCTGGTGGTTCGCATTCTTAGCCATGATCTGCGCCGTGACGGTTCCGCCCATGTCGCACGCATTGACAAAAACTGCCCCAGAAGTTTCGGAAGCGGTGATGTTTCCGGAGCTGGAAGAAACTGCTCCAGCGGCTCGCGCAGCGGTGCTATTCCCGGGCATTCGAAAGACAGTTCGCCCCTGGGGTGGCCCCGAGCTGTGACCGACTTGTCGATCATTATCGTCAATTGGAACTCCACCGCATATCTTCTGAAATGCCTGGAGAGCGTCTACGTGCATACTCACGAGACGGCGTTTGAGATTATCGTCGTCGATAACGCTTCGCCCGATGGCAATATCGGGATCGTGAAGCAGCAGTACCCGGACGTCGTCCTGATAGAGAGTCCGGTGAACCTGGGATTTGCTGGCGCGAACAATCTTGGTTTCCGCGCGTCAAGGGGTGAATATGTAGTTTTCCTGAACCCGGACACTGTGCTGTGCAACGCCGCGTTCGACCTTATGCTCCGACAGGTATGCTCGTTGCCATCTGTTGGCGCGGCGGGTTGCACCCTGCTAAATGAAGATCAGTCTCTTCAAACGGCTGCCATCCAGACGTTTCCAACTATATTGAACCAGCTTCTGGATCTGGATGTTCTTCGAAACCGCTTTCCTGCCTGCTCCTTATGGAATATTGCGCCACTGTTCGCAGGCGGCACGGAACCGAGCAGCGTAGAAGTCATTTCCGGTGCCTGCGTCCTATTCAGGCGGGAGGTGTTTGCGCAGATTGGGCAGTTCAGCGAAGAGTACTTCATGTACGCCGAGGACCTGGACCTGTGTTACAAGGCAGCGCAGGGTGGTTTCACTAACTATTACATTCCTCAGGGGCAAATTATCCATTACGGCGGAAAAAGTAGTGTCCGGCGACGGGCCATCGTGATGAAGTGGAGATCCATTCTGCAGTATGTAGCCAAACACCGCGGATATAGTTACCAATTAGCCTTTCGGGCCGCGATGGCGTGCGGCGCTCTCGGTCGCTTGGCTCTGTTGGTGGCTGCTGTGGCTGTGAGCCGAGGAGCACGCGGAAACTCCGCCCGCAATGCATTATTGAAATGGTGGCTGATTCTGGGGACAATGGTGACTCATTCTGCGCCAAAGCAGCAGGTTGAGAGCCTTTCGGCGGAGCGCGCGCCAGGACGTTAACATACCGCGTGCAATCGCGCGGAACGATGTTGAGGGCGAGAACAATCTATGTGCGGAATCTGCGGTAAATTGAACTTCAACCGGGAGAAGCCGGTCTCCGGCGGCCTGTTGAAACGAATGGCCGACACGATCGTTCATCGCGGGCCCGACGATGAAGGCTACTACCGGTCCGGCCCCGTGGGCCTCGGTTTTCGCCGCCTTTCCATCATCGACCTGGCAACGGGTCATCAGCCGCTTTCGAACGAGGATGGGACAGTCTGGATTGTCTTTAACGGGGAAATCTATAACTTCGAGGAACTCCGTGACGATCTCCTGGCCCGAGGTCATGTGTTCCGGACTCGTACGGATACCGAGGTGATCGTTCACCTCTATGAGGAATTCGGGCCGGCCTGTGTAGACCGACTCCGGGGAATGTTCGGGTTTGCGATTTGGGATGAGCGTCAGCAGAGTCTGATGCTGGCCAGGGACCGGGTAGGAATCAAGCCTGTCTATTATGCAATCGGAACGGATTCCATTGTCTTTGGGTCGGAAATCAAGGCCATTCTAGCCGATCCGGAGATCAGCGCTCGCGTGCGGCCGGAAGTCGTTGATCGCTTTCTCACCTTTTATTTCGTTCCTGGCGAGGACACTCTCTTCGAGAACATCTTCAAGCTAAGACCCGGCTCGTACATGATCGTACGAGACGGTAGCGCGAAAATTCATCAGTACTGGGACCTGGCTTTCAATCCCACTCCGAGATCCATTAAAGATACGGAAGAGGAGCTCTTGGAACTCCTGGATGAATCCGTCCGGCTGCACATGATTAGTGATGTGCCGGTCGGCATTCTGCTGAGCGGTGGCGTGGATTCCACGGCGATGGTCAGTTTTGCGAGCAGCAGAACAGATCGAACCCTCGGCAGTTTCACCTTGGGATTCGGATCGGCGGAGGTTCCTGATGAGCGTCCATACGCTCGCATCGCCGCGCAGCGCTACGGCACCGACCACCACGAGATGACGATTTCGGCGGGTGACTTCAAAGACTTCCTGCCCCGGTATGCGTGGTACATGGAAGAGCCCGTGTGCGAGGCTCCCGCGGTCGCGCTTTATTACATCGCCAAGCTGGCCCGGGAGTCTGTGAAGGTCCTGATCTCCGGCGAAGGTGGCGACGAGGCATTTGCGGGCTATCAGACCTACCGCGGTGTTTTGTGGGTGGAGCGACTCAAGAGGGCCCTTGGGCCATTGAAGGGCTCGGTTTCTTTCGCTGCCGTCGCTGCCAACCGACTCCTGAAGAATCCGCGAGTTGACAAGTATGCACCACTCCTGGCCCGCTCATTCGAGGGCTACTACTATAGCCGCAGTTCGGGTCCTGATTCCTTCTTTAATAGAAATCACAACACGCTTTACTCCAGCGATTTCGCAAACCTGAGCGATGAGGGCTTTGCCACTCGCCCCATGAGAGATATCATGGCGAGCTCACGCGGTCTTGGCCTTGTCAACCGGATGTTATATGTAGACACGAAAACCTCGCTTCCCGATGATCTGTTGTTAAAAGCGGACAAGATGACAATGGCCAACTCCATCGAACTTCGCGTCCCATTCCTCGATCACAAATTGCTGGAATTTGCCGCTTCCCTGCCGGAGAACCAGAAAGTTCGCGGCCTTACGACGAAATATCTTGCCAAGCGGGCACTCTCAAGCCGCATTCCTGAGCCAATCCTGAAGCGACGCAAGGTCGGTTTCCCGGTGCCGTTCGGTGCCTGGCTGCGAACCGACCTTAAGGAGTTTGTTCATGAAGTGTTGCTCGATCGCACGACGATCGAGCGCGGATATTTCAACACCGCCTGCATCGAAGGACTGCTTCGGGCCAATGCCGAATCCGGCCTCTATGCAAAGGAAGTTCTGTCGCTGCTCACCCTGGAATTGTGGCACCGGGCTTTCCTGACAACCAATGCGGGAGTCAGCCCCGAGCCCGTCCAAGTCTGACCGGGCAGGGATTCGCGGGACATTTGGCAACCACAACCGAATTCGCATTCAGAGCTATGTCAACCAACGCCGTGAAATATGTGATCATCTCGCCGGTCCGAGATGAAGAAGCCAACCTCGCGCGGACGATCGAGAGCGTGATCGGCCAGTCCGTGCGGCCATGCGAGTGGATCATTGTGAACGACGGTTCGACCGACAAGACTGCTGCGATTGCCGACAGCTATGCCCGGCAGCATGACTGGATCAGGGTATGTCATCGGGATAACCGAGGCTTTCGCAAGGCCGGCGGGGGCGTAGTGGATGCATTTAACGATGGCTATCTTAGTCTGCGAGCGAACGACTGGGGCTTTATTATCAAACTCGACGGCGATCTCTCATTTAGTCCCGAATACATCCAGTCGTGTTTCCGCGCCTTTGAGGAAGAGAAAACACTCGGGATTGCTGGGGGCACAATCTACAATCTTATCGACGGACAGGCGTATCCGGAGGTCTGTCCGGCCTTTCATGTTCGCGGCGCCACCAAGATCTACCGCCGCGCCTGCTGGGACGCCATCGGCGGTTTCTGGCCGGCGCCGGGCTGGGATACGATGGATGAGGTCAAGGCGCAGATGCTTGGCTGGACTACACGAACACTGCCTGAATTGCATGTCCTTCATCATCGGCCGACCGGCAAGAACGACGGAACATGGGGCGCGGGATTCAAGAACGGAAGGGCGAATTACATCTGCGGCTATCACCCTCTCTTCATGTTATTGAAATGCGCCAAGCGTCTAACAGAGAAGCCATATCTGATCCAGTCCGCCGCTCTGTTCTGGGGATTTATCTCGGGATATTTAAATGGCATTCGCCAGGTGGATGATCGGGCAACAATCAAGTATTTGAGACGTCAGCAGCTCCGCCGTCTCCTCGGAAGGGAGACGATATGGCGATAGCCGCTTCGTCTGGGACCCGGTGGGGCGAGACAACCTCAGAGCAGAGCAGCGCCACGAAGGAGGGCAGTGACGACTCCTCGCGAAACGCCGTGCCGCGGGCGGTGAGACAGGTTTACGAACTGGACCCCCTCTCTGACTCGCGATGGCCCGCTCTGGTTGCCTCGCATCCACAGGCTTCGGTGTTTCACACCCATGCGTGGCTTAGCGCGCTGAAAGTGACATATGGATACCGGCCGCTCGTTCTGACGACCTCAGCGCCGCGGGCTCCGCTGACCGACGCCATCGTATTCTGCGAGGTCGACTCCTGGCTGACCGGGCGGCGCTTGGTCTCGCTACCGTTCTCCGATCATTGCGAGCCGTTGTTGAACGAGCCCGCCGCGCTGGCTCCGTTGCTGGCGCATGCGCGCAGCGCAGTGGAAGCGG
>DATCDL010000532.1:0-2531 GCA_036510715.1 Acidobacteriaceae bacterium | reverse complement strand
GCGGCTTGCCGACGTTGGCCTCAACCTTGGACTCGCGCATCATGCGGTCGACGATGATCTCAAGATGCAACTCGCCCATGCCTGAGATGATCGTCTGGCCATTCGTAATATCGGTGCGAACCTTGAACGTTGGATCTTCCTGTGCGAGCTTGGCCAGGGCCATGCCCATCTTTTCCTGATCCACCTTCGTCTTCGGCTCGACGGCGACTTCAATGACGGGAGCCGGGAAGTCGATTGACTCCAGAAGAATCGGCGACTTGTCGCTGCAGATCGTGTCGCCAGTGTTGAGGTTCTTGAGACCGACAGCGGCGCAGATGTCGCCCGCCATGATCTCCGTAATCTCTTCGCGCTTGTTCGCATGCATCTTCAATAACCGGCCAATTCTCTCCGTCTTGCCGGTACGAGGGTTCAATACCGAATCGCCAGTCTTGAGCACGCCCGAATAGATGCGAATAAAGATGAGCTGGCCGACAAACGGGTCAGTCATAATCTTGAAGCCGAGCGCTGCAAGCGGCTCAGTATCATCCGCGTGGCGGAAGAGCTTTACTTCCGGCTCGCCAGGCTCCGTGCCTTCGATCGGCGGAACATCCAGCGGGCTCGGCAGGTAATCGACAACCGCATCCAGCAGCGTCTGCACACCCTTATTCTTGAAGGACGAACCACACAGCACCGGGAAGACATGCATCGCGATCGTCGCCTTGCGAATCGCACGCTTCAGCTCGGGGATCGTGATCTCCTCGCCCTCGAGGTACTTGTGCATGACGTCTTCATCAGAGTCCGCAACGGCCTCGATCAGCTCAACGCGCATCTTCTCCGCCTTCTCTTTCAAGCCAGCGGGAATTTCATCGACGTCGTACTTCGCGCCCATGGTCTCGTCATGCCACAGGATCGCCTTCATCTCGACGAGGTCAACAACCCCAACGAACTTTGCCTCTTCACCGATGGGAATCTGAATCGGAATCGCGCGCGCTCCCAGCCGCTGGACAATCGTCGAAGTCGAATACTCAAAGTTCGCGCCAGCCTTGTCCATCTTGTTGATGAACGAAATCCGGGGAACCTTGTACTTGTTCGCCTGGCGCCACACGGTCTCAGACTGCGGCTGCACACCCGCCACCGCGTCGAAGCACGCAACCGCACCATCGAGCACACGCAGCGAACGCTCCACCTCGGCGGTGAAGTCCACGTGACCAGGCGTATCGATAATGTTGATGCGGATTCCGTTCCACGTGCAGGTGGTCGCAGCAGAGGTGATCGTGATGCCGCGCTCCTGCTCCTGCTCCATCCAGTCCATCGTGGCCGTGCCCTCGTGCACCTCGCCGATACGGTGCGTGATGCCCGTATAGAAGAGGATGCGCTCGGTCGTCGTCGTCTTGCCGGCGTCGATGTGAGCCATGATGCCGATGTTCCGACATTTTGCGAGCGATACTGTGCGTGCCACGGTGAGCCTTTTCTTCCTGCGGGACGAAGCCCGCATTGATCCAAACTTGTTCAACCAGGGTCGTTCTTCTAAATCCCTGATCCCTGTTCCCTAATCCCTGTTTTGAACTACCAGCGGTAGTGCGCGAATGCCTTGTTTGCTTCGGCCATACGATGAACGTCTTCCTTCTTCTTCATCGCGGCGCCACGGCCATTGGCAGCATCGAGCAGCTCAGCGGTGAGCTTCTCAACCATTCCCTTTTCGCCACGCGCGCGACCATAGGTCACGAGCCAGCGAATTGCGAGCGATGTGCGGCGCTCCGGCAGCACTTCGATCGGCACCTGGTAGTTCGCTCCGCCAACGCGACGGCTCTTCACTTCGAGCATCGGCTTGACGTTCTCAACAGCCTTCTTGAACAGCTTGAGAGCCTCATCGCCGCCCTTGGCTTCAAGGTTGGTCATGGCCTCATAAAAAATGCCCTGGGCAGTCGACTTCTTGCCGCCCCACATCATGCTGTTGACGAACTTCGTTACCAGCGTCGACCCATAGATCGGATCCGCTGGAACTTCACGCTTGGCAATGTAACCTTTTCTCGGCATCTCTTCTTCTTTCTCTTCTTCCCCCAGCGCGGTGAACCTCTCACGAGCTGGGCCTGTTGAAACGTTCTCAGTTGTTAGTTCTCAGTTGTCAGTTTCCAAGACCGCCAGCCCCAACTGGGAACTGACAACTGAGAACTGACAACTCAATCTCTACTTGCTGCTCGCCTTCGGCCTCTTCGCGCCATACTTCGAGCGGCTCTGCTTGCGATTCGCAACGCCAACCGAATCCAGCGTTCCGCGAACCACGTGATAACGAACACCCGGCAGGTCCTTCACACGGCCGCCGCGGATCAGCACAATCGAGTGCTCCTGCAGGTTGTGGCCGATGCCGGGAATGTACGTCGTGACTTCAATGCCGTTCGTCAGACGGACACGCGCAACCTTGCGCAGCGCCGAGTTCGGCTTCTTCGGCGTCGTGGTGTAGACGCGCGTGCAGACGCCGCGCTTCTGCGGCGAGGCACCGAGCGCCGGGACCTTGGTCTTCTCGGCCTTCGAGCGGCGCGGCGTACGGATCA
>DATCDL010000531.1:0-2530 GCA_036510715.1 Acidobacteriaceae bacterium | reverse complement strand
GACAGGGGAACGTGCAGGCTGGGGATTGAGCTGGGAAATTAATGCCCCACCACGAGGTGGGTTACTTCGGGGTGCCGACGTCATGGAGATAGGCGGAAGGCAAAATCTGGCGCGTCGTTCTGGCAAGACGCGTCGGGACCCTGCGCGGTCAGAGACCCCATGCATGTACGCACGCACTTTGCTCGGGAACCGGGAGATCCCATCGGCCTCTGTGATCGCAGGATCGGCAGAGCGTGTCGGGCAGTCGAAAGATCGGAGCCGACGATGAACGCTGATGGGAAGTCGGACCGATCCGTAGTACCTGCGAAGTCGCCGAACAAGGCCGAAGGATCGGCTGCGGAGGCGATGGAGGGAAGGGGTCGGACCAAGGGGGACCTGCTCGAAGGCAACACACTCCGGACACAGGGCCGGGACGGTGTGCACAGCGCGCTCGAGCGGGTACGACAAGTAGCAAAGGAGGATAGGACACAGCGGTTCACCGCGCTTCTGCACCATGTGTACGACATTGAACGACTGCGATCGGCCTATCTTGCGATCAAGCGAGACGCTGTCGCGGGCGTGGATGGCGAGACCTGGGGCCATTACCGGGAGGATCTGGAGAGCAATCTTCAGGATCTCTCGGATCGGCTCAAGCGAGGCGTGTACCGGGCAAGTCCGGTGCGTAGAGTGTTCATACCGAAAGGCGATGGTGGGCAGCGGCCATTGGGCGTGCCCGTGCTGGAGGACAAGATCCTCCAGCGCGCCCTCGTCGAGGTGTTGAATGCGATCTACGAGGAGGACTTTCTTGGCTTCTCGTACGGCTTTCGGCCCAAGCGCAGTCCACACCAAGCGTTGGATGCGTTGACGGTTGGGATCACGAGGAAGAAAGTGAACTGGGTGCTCGATGCGGATCTGCGCAGCTTCTTCGACACGTTGAAGCATGCGTGGCTCGTGCAGTTCATCGAGCATCGTGTGGCAGATAAGCGCATCGTGCGGCTGATCCAGAAATGGCTCTCTGCCGGTGTACTGGAGGATGGCAAGCGAATCCAGAGTGAGGTCGGTACGGTTCAGGGCGGCAGCGTGAGTCCGCTGCTGGCGAACATCTACCTGCACTATGTGTTCGACCTGTGGGTCCAGCGGTGGAGGCAAAAGCAAGCTCGCGGCGATGTCATCGTGGTGCGCTTTGCGGATGACTTTGTCGTTGGGTTCGAGCATCGAGTCGAGGCCGAGCGGTTCCTTCAGGAGTTGCGCGAGCGGTTCGCGTACTTCGGTCTGGAACTGCACCCCGAGAAGACGCGACTCATCGAGTTTGGTCGCTTTGCGCGCTCCAACCGAGAGAAACGCGGTGATCGGGGCGCACTGGATAGCTTTAACTTCTTGGGCCTCACGCACAGTTGCGGGAAGACGCGCAAGGGTGGCTTTACGGTGTTGCGCCAGACGATGCGCAAGCGGTGGCAGGCGAAGCGGAGAGAGGTGAAAGCCGAACTCAAGCCTCGTATGCACGAGCCCATCCCTACGGTTGGCAAGTACGTCAGGGCAGTCGTTCTTGGTCACGTGCGTTACTACGGCGTCCCGATGAACGTCCCGGCGCTCTGCGCCTTCCGTTACGCGGTCGGTCGCGTATGGTGGCGAGTTCTGCGTCGGCGCAGTCAGGGCAATCACTTGCCATGGCGCCGAATGTGGCCCTTGCTGACCACCTGGCTTCCGGCCGCCCGAATCTGCCATCCCTATCCGTCCCAGCGCTTGCGCGTCACTACCCAAGGTGGGAGCCGGATGCGGTAATGCCGCTCGTCCGGATCTGTGGAGGGGGTGGTCAGCAATGATCATCTCTACGCCGACTATAGGGGCGAATGCTATGCCCCTCGGCTCTAACGGCGCGCGCGCCACTCGGATGACACGCGCACTGAAACGTCCGCCAAAAGCTATGTCAGAGGGATCAAGGTTTTGTGAGTTAACCGCCCGACAGGCAGCTCTTCATGAATGCTTTGCGGGCGTCACCGGTCAGAGCTTTGCTGGTGGCATCGGCGTTACAGGTTTTCATTTTCTGTTGCTGCGAATTGCCGCTCGCCGCGGGAGCTGCGCTGGCTGAAAGACAGGTCTTCATGAACGCCTTGCGGTCATCGCCCGTAAGACCCTTGGTCGTGGCGTCCGCATTGCACGTGGTCATCTTCGTCTGCTGAGTGTTGTCCGAATGAGCCGGCAACCCTGCGAACAGCAATACGCTGGCGAGCCCCGCAATGATTTGTCTGTGCATGAGTGCGCTCCCTTCCTGGTTGTGAATTATCGGCAGGCCTTGCCATGATCCGGACGGGCGTTCTTCGCCTTGGCGTCGGCTTCGCTCATGTACTGTCCGTGCTTGGTCTTGCCATACCACCGGTCATCCGGGCAGTGATAGACATTGCTGCTGGTGTTGACCCAGACCATGCCGGGACCGCCGCCGGGAGCCGCGGTGGCTGCGGGAACGGTCGCGCCTGCACCGGTAGCTATGGGCTTTTTGGCAGGCGCAGGAGCTGCTGCGGCCGGCGCCGCGGCGGCCGGCGCTGCGGCGGCC
>DATCDL010000530.1:0-13743 GCA_036510715.1 Acidobacteriaceae bacterium | reverse complement strand
ACGTCAGCTCGACAATCCGACGCTTCTCGGCAACCGTACGAAATCTGCGAACGCGACGATCCGCTCCTTCTGCCTGATCCATGACCACATCGTCAGACTTGAGCCTGCAGGGATGCCAGAGGGGAAGACCGAACGCTTACGCTACTGCACCAATAGCGGATCGGAAAAACAGCTCAACCGGAACTCAACGGATCGACCATTTGAGCCCCACAAAAACCGCGTTACAATCGATAGAGGTTATCGGGGCGTAGCGCAGTCTGGTAGCGCATCTGCTTTGGGAGCAGAGGGTCGGGGGTTCGAATCCCTCCGCCCCGACCATCATAAACTATTGATATCTCAAGCGATATTGACCATTCTGCTCACGCATCTGTTTTTTTGCCCTACAGCACTGTAGTCAATTTTGTAGCTGTCACCGCCTCCAAGGAGAATTCAGAGAAGCTTCGAGTGAATCTCCGACCGGCTTTCCACCTGATGCTCCAGTTGAGCTGCCTGCGCGTTGCATCAACTCGCCGTTTAAACCAATTGACAGAGGAGTCGTGTAGCGACCCGCAAAAAGCGGATTCGCCATCACTCGTGACTGTCCAACTACAAGGCGACCTTCGGGACGGCTTGCTCCAACGGGCGCATATTCGCGAGCGGATCGCGACTTGATCGACTCGCGCGAAGATTTCAACCACCGTCCGCGCATTAGACTGCTCAGTTGTGTCATTCCAGGAAATCTTCGGAGGACTCACTGTCGCGCCCAATAGGAAAGCAAAGTAGCCTATGAAGATCACCGCAACATTTCCAATACGCGTACAATCGCGAGATGATGCTGAATGCATGGGGCGTCCCTAAATCCGTTCGCTCGATTAGGACGCCCGATGGACTTGACATAGCGGTATATGAATCTGGCCCTCGCAATGGCCCAGCCATTCTTTTCGTGCACGGATTCAGCCAGAGTCACATGGTATGGATGGCTCAATTCGGCAGCCCCGCCTTGCAGCATTGCCGACTAATTGCTTACGATTTGAGGGGACATGGACTCTCATCGAAACCGCGGGGCGCTCACTTCTACAAGAGTCCACGGCGATGGGCTGAAGAACTTCGAGCGGTCATGGATACCCTTGAGATCAATCGGCCCGTCATCGTGGCTTGGTCTCTCGGCGCAAGTCTCTTCTGTCACTATCTCGCGCGGTTTGGCGATTCATCGCTTCGCGCAATAAACTTCGTATCTGCTCGGCTCAGTAGAAATCCGTCATTAATAGGACCTGCGTCAAATCGCAACAAGCCGGAACTCCTTTCTGAAGACTCGAACGTCCGATTCACAGCCGCAAGTGAGTTTTTGAGATCGTTCTCCGTCAAACAAATTAGCCGTCCGCAATTTCATCTTCTACTTATCTCGGGTCTCTCAACTCCCGCACATGTTCTCAGGTCAATTTATATGAGGGTCAACTTAGATTACCGCGCACTCGCAGGAGTGAAGTGCCCTGTATTGATTACTCATGGCATCCGAGATAAGCTTGCATCGTTTCGAGCAACCGAGGACATTGTCTCGCGAATTCCGCACGCGAAGACTTCCCTATATCACCAGTGTGGTCATATTCCTTTCCTGGAGGACAGCCGACGATTCAATGCGGAGCTACTCCAGCTATGCGGTTGCTGACCCACCAATGTGCCTATTCGCTTCCTTCTTTCGCTTAAAGGGATTCCCATCCGGAATCTTTGTACCCAGTTTCTGTTCCCAATAGCTCAGTTCTGGCCGAAGGTGCGGCGCCCCGCTAACGAGCATCCCGCACAAGTGTCTTCCGAATGTAGATATCACCTTCTCAGCATCCACCGAGTAAACAATCGCCTGGTCTAAACTCAAGCCTTGAAAGAAGATGACAGCTAACCTGTCTTCAGCGCGAACCCGAACTCTGTGCAACGAGGACTCCACCCATCCGGCCGTCGCCACTTCCAACATATCTCCAGGCAAAAGAACCGCTCGGTTGGCGGAGCAAGGCACAACGTGCCAAACACCATCAGGGCTGCGCACTTCAAGTCCTGGGACATTGGCTTTGATGATACTTATGAATTCATAGTCGGTGTGTGTCTTGCTCTCGTTCTCGTCATCCCGCCCGGCATATTTCAGGAGCCGCATAATCGAGCAGCAGTCTTTGTTGAACACTTCTCTCGGGAATCCACTTAGCTTCCCGGCCCGCTGGAGGTGGTCGAGTACCCCCTCAGAAATATGCTTCATTATCCCGGAAAGATGATCGTATTGTCTCCACGCTTCCGCCCGAAATCTCGTGTCTGTCGGCCAGGGGTCGGCTTCAAACAACTCAGAGGCACCTAGAACTTTTCCATTGGCGATGAAGTCGAATGAACAATAGCCGCGCGCGCTCTTGCCCTCAAACACTGGGGCACCTTCGCAGGACTTCCGCGCAAGAGCATTAACCTCTGTTTCCGATGGGTAGTAGCCCAAAACCCCGGTTGTTCGAAATGCGGCGGCCTGCAATCTCTTCTCGATGGTCATCTCATAAAACTCGGATACGAGTTTCATGAGCCCCCCATCCACCGCCCGAGATAATTCGACCTCTGCGAACCCAGTAGAGCGAAACTCTCCTACGATGGCTTCTGGATTCATCGTCTCTCCACCTCGATCCCATCCTCGTTCGGAGATTGCCTTTCTTCCCAATAGCCAGGCACAGCAAGCCCAATTACAGTATCGTCCTGGCCATGCACCTTATAGTGGCGTCGATGCATCGTCCGAATTCCAATTAGCTGCGTCGGTCCATAGAAGCAAGAGTATTTCGCGGTCAGTTGCTCCTGAACAGCGCCCTTATCCGATCTTGTGAAATACTCGATATGCTCCTTTTCTGAGATTTCGGGCTGGATCAGCCAAAACCGATCTTGCTTCGAGTCCTCAACTGCCCTTGTCAAGTGAATAGTGGCTTGCCTGTCATCTAGGCGATAGACGCCGCGGCTTCCCCAGTTCAATGCGACGTCACACCCCGCATACTTCAGGAAATATCTTCGCTCCGAAGGGCGTCGCTTCAAAAAGTCTTGTATCGAAACCCACTGCCCATTCTCATCTTTGAACCCATTTTCAAACACTGGATGCGAGTATGTAAGGATGTTCCGAATAGCATCAGTGAAATACGACTGCGTTTCGTCCAAGAATGGAAGACAGAGTGCAATTTTCTCGTCGAACACTAGGACAGGGGGAAGATCGAAACGGGCGCGTCCCGCAGCAGCCAAACGGAGGCGCTCCTTAAATAGGTTTTCAGCTACTAGGCCAAAAAAAGAATGACTTCTAACAAATTGGCAGTCGCCATTTCGGACAGATCGATGTTGGCCCCAATATCGCAAAGGCGGTTGTGTCGTCGCCATAAGATATCGCATTGACGTAGGGTTAGATGCATTGTCAAGTAGGTGTAGAACGGAAGGCGATGAATCACTGCATAGATTCACGATCTCGTCGGCTACTGCTAGGGATGGCGCATATTCAGTCAGCGCGGGAGAATGTCCGTGGTTGGAATAGAAATTCCTCAGTAACTGGAGATCACCCCATCCTGAGCCGGGACACTGAATCTCGAACACCTTTCCGTTTACCGATTCGTCAGTTCGATAAAAGCGGGGACACGTCCAGGCTTCGCGTGGAAGCGCGCGGTGGAAGTCCGCCGCGTAGCACATTGGAACATCATTGAGCAGGAGTCGCAACAACAGGGGAGTTCGCTTACCATTGACCGCTTCAGAAAATATGTTCGCTGCAGTACCAAAGAATCGTTGAAATTCAACGATTCGTTCTCGTCTCATTGAAAAGACCCAATCTGGGATCGCTACCGGAGCAGTCTGAACAAATTCGCAAAGACCCGGTGTCTCACCCGGGCTGGCGGCTAAGATATTGTCGAGTGCTCGATAGACCTCATTGGTCAAATCCATAGTCGCGTTCTCGATGAACCAAGCCGTTTCGTATTCCCTCAATGGCTATTGGAAGGTGATCCCAGCCACTGGAGGGTCGGGAACCTTCGGCGTTTCAACCTCAAACGATGCAATCGCGTAAGAACAGTAATCGACTGACATGAAGCCTGCGGGACGAAAATTACCGCTCTGTTTAATCCCTCCAAACGGGGCAAGTGTAGTAGCTCCGGTCAGTTGTTGATTCCAATTAACGATCCCCGCGCTTGCGTTATCAAAAAAATGCTCGAATACTTCCCGGCTTCGGCATACGATTCCTGCGGCTAACCCGAATTTCGTTTGGTTTGCGAGAGCAATCGCCTCATCAAGTTCTTTGTACCGGTGAACCTTGAGGACCGGTCCGAAGATCTCTTCATCGAGATCATTCGAACAATTGTCGACGCCGATCAAGCCAGGACTAACCACGGTCCCGATTGGTCCTTGACGAGTCGGTTTCAGGATGAGATCCGCGCCGCCTGACACCAATTCTTTCACTCGTCGATCGACTCGTTCGGCAGCGGACGCGCGAATCAATGGGCCGTAATATGGCTCCGGTGTGAGATTGAAGTCTCCAATCTTAAGGCTCCGCAGCACCTCCAAAAGTCTCGGCATGACCTTCGTATCATCGTCGCGCAACAATAACCGTCTCGCCGCAGAGCACCTCTGGCCGCCACTCATGAAAGCGGACTGAATGATAATACTGACTACAGGATCAATGTCGTCATAGTCCCAAATTACGAGTGGACTATTTCCCCCCATTTCAAGCGCAACGACCTTCTCAGGAGCGTCCACCACCTTCCTTAGGATCGCCAGCCCTGCGGGATGACTACCGACTAATAGCACCCCATTGACATCTTTGTGTGACACAAGGTATTCACCTGTCTGCCTAGCGCCACTCACACAGTTCATCACTCCTGGTGGCAGACCCGCCCGTTGCCAGATGCGCGATACTGCCACGCCAGTCAGAGGTGTTAACTCGCTTGGTTTAAATACGACAGTATTTCCAGCAAGCAATGCGGGCATAATATGGCCGTTCGCCATGCTCGCAGGAAAGTTAAATGGGCCGAGGACTGCCATCACACCCTGGGGACGAAAGCGCGTTCGCGAACGAAGACCACGAACTTCACGGCTCGATTCAGCGGCTCTGCTATTGTAAGCGTCAACTGATGCAGGGAGCTTCGTAACGAGACTATTGACCTCGACCTTCGATTCCCACAAAGGTTTTCCGGCCTCGGTTGCAATCAATCGGGTCAATGTCTCCGCTTCTTCCTTGACGAGCTCTACAAATCGCGTAAGAAGCGCATGACGTTCACTGAAGCCCAGTCTTGCCCAAGCCGGGAATGCCGCTCGTGCAGCCGCGACTGCAGCGTCAACTGTGGCGGACGATGCCGCCTCACCCAACCACAGAAGCTCCCCAGAAAAGGGATTAATCGATTCGACTCGATTTGGCTCGGCGATAGATTGAGATTTAATCTCTTGGCCGTTGATAATGTGGCAAGGAAAGTTGCTAATGTCTAGGGAGTCTGTCATGGAGTGTTCCTTAGTTGATGTTGTTTGGGTTGTGGATTTGGGCTGGTGTGTGGACTAGGCGGTATCGATGTTGGCGGTGCATGTATTCCAGTGGGTTGAAGAGCGGGCGCGGTCGAGGATGGCTGCGAAGGAGGCGCGGCCGACTGTGGCAATGGCGCCGCCGACCCGCCGGTTGCATTGATTTGCCACGACCCAAATGCGTGATGGCCCCGAGCACCCAAAGCACTCGCGTATAGAGCACAGAGGATCAAGGCGATACCGCAAAGGGTAAACTGGACTCCTCGCTTAATAATTCTAGCACTTCTCAGATTATTGTTTGCCATTCCGTATATCTGGCGGACTGTGTCGGCTAGATCACTTGTCTTTGTCGTTAGCAGGAACGCCTCACGGTAGTCTTCAAACGTCTTATAGAGTCCGATACCTCGCAATGAGCGAGTGTTAGGTTCGTTGCCGGTCTTGCCGCTAGATATTCTTGGAATCACATGAATGAGACAAACAACGAGGCTCAGTCCAACAAAAATGGTTCCAAGCAGAAGTAAGACGGTTGCGAGAGTATCTTGGAGGCAATTCGTGTAGAGAAATCCGATTACAGCAAAAAGGACACTGTTGGTGGTGATGAGTCCTTGGGTTTTAGCGTCATTCCACGGATAAAGGCGATACTGTTTGTCCAAACGGTCTGGAGCGATAGAGCAGAGAAATTCTACGGTTTCCGTCGATAGCCAAAGCAGGGGATTCGGAGCGCAAGCGGTTTGGCCCGAACTTACGGCCGGAATCGGCCCACTATCGGGCCGCGCCTCGGTACTTTCTTCAATGTCTGAACGCAAATCTGTAACCAAAGACGGGATTTCAGCCGGGCTTTCCACGCTCCCGGACTCCTCAAAATCACGCTCGGGTGGGTGAGCCTCGACGAGCCCGACTTGTTCTGAATCGCAATTGTCAGCCGGAATAGGAAGTCCGACTTCTTCCGAGACCTCAATGTCGAGTTGAAATTCGGACGTATCGCTTAATGGTGGGTCTGCTGGGACAACTCGGGGTGACAACCGGTCCCGATGCTTAGCTTTCTTGGGCCTCATGTCCACACCTCTAGCCGAGGACTAGTCAGCTACTGACATGAGTGCGCTATAGAATGTCGGGCACAGCAGGCCAGTAGTTTTTGTTGAACGCGGGTCCCCGATACACCACCCATTGAGACACCATTATATCGGCGTACTGCTGGAATGCCGGCGTTTTTTGAACCAGTTGGAATGATAGAAACTGGACTTCAGGGAGCGCAGGATGGCGAAACGGAAGAGTCATACACATGAGCAGGTGGTGAACCTGCTTCGGCAGGCGGAAGTGGCGATGGGAAGCTGAGCCTGGAGAAGCTGGTGCTGAAGGACATCGCCTCGGGAAACTTCTAAGCCCTGAGCGTCGGCGCTGTGCGGTAGATCATGCTCAGGAACAGGGCTTGAGCGAGCGTTGGGCGTGCCGGCTGGTGAACTAGCCACGCTGCACACAGCGCTACTAACAGACAGAGCGTGCTTGCCTCACTACCCGCCTAAATCCCTCGAAAGTGTTGCGTCGATGTTAATATCTTCGGAGTTATCCCCGCTGGTTACCTGGACATCAGCTTGGAGAAGTCAAGGCAGGGCCATTAGGATTTTGCTTGCCCTTTTGAGAATGCCAAGGAAGCGGTAACGGCGATTCGATCAGATAAGTTGACTGGTCGCAGAAAACTCCTGAAGAAGGATTGCGTCCTGATCATTCATGGACTTAATGATCCTGGCGGCATCCTCGGCGCGTCGTCGCGAGATGTTGTCGAGTTCGATGGCGAGGCTGTTCTCTTCTTGGCCGTGCCAAGAGCCGCGCGCACGATAGAGGGTGAAGTCCAAGCCGAGGCCGTGGAGCATGGCCTTGACCTCTTCGACATTCTTTTCTTCAGTGAGAATGCGATACATGGACTTTTCCTCTGGTGGCTGCCGCAATCTGAAAACGAATCAGAACTGACAGTGCCTGAACTCCACACTGGCTTTCAGCCGGTACACAACAGTGTTGCTGTCTGTCATCTCTGAGATGAGAATCCGACTCGGGTCCAAAGCTAACCCTGCTTCCACGGCGGCTTTCGCAATCTGCTCGCGGATTCTCTGGATATGAACCTTGATGGAGACCCTGTCTGGATGAATCAGCTTCCTCCTGCCTCCATGCGCATTCGCACCGTTATGCACGTAAAAGAGGTCCGACGCGAGAATTTGCGCAATGCGCCGGGCGGTGAGTGAAATCTGGCGATGGCGGCACAGGCAATCAAAGATTAGGAGCCCTGTCGGGGAAAGGTATAGCGGGAATTCGTTCCAGCGGTAGCCCATGCTCACCTGTTCTACCGTCTCGCCGGATGTGCAGAGTAAGCCGCTCCTATGGTTCCCATGGGTCACTATGAAATGCGGCCCTTCTGCGGCAAGCTGTCTGCGTTCGGCCAGCAGGAATTCGACTTCCGTAATGATGGGTCTCAGCGCTTCATCGGTTCTCATGGATCACCCTCACCCCATGTCGCGCTCCAAACAGTCGCTCGCTTATTTGGTGATATGAGCTGCGGAGTGCGCATATCACCTCCGGGGGTTTTGGTCATGGAGATTGGTAACAGCGCGGCGGAGCCACCGTACATTGGATTCCCAATCGGCGCCGGCCTCGGACACGAGAATTGCGATATCGACCTGCCGCTTTCGCAGGGTTTCGAGCACTTGGTCTTTTTCTGAGCACACCGTGGCTTGGGAGACGACGGCACGCAGCTCATGCGCCAGTTCGGCGGCGTGCTTCGAATCTGAGTCGAAGATGAGGACGTGGCCCATGAAACTCCTTTCCCGCAAGAAGACCATTTAGGTCGCGCGCGCAGGCCGATGCACCTGAAGAGGATTTTCCTGGACCCAATCAGAATGGATGCCTATTCGCGCCGGTAGATTCCCCGCCCGGAGAAGGCGGGTACTGTCTTGACACCGCGTCTATCTCATGCAGAATGAAGGAGATTCCGCACAGTAGCACTCTGCGGTGGCAGCAGTGGTGGCGCGTATGGCGTTCGTCTGGTTGGTCCAGATGGATGCCTGCCGCGGTCGATTGCGGTACCTGGGGCGGTGTCTCACCACCGCTCCGGGGATTCCTTTCTTATTGTTAGATCAAATCGCAGTATCCTAAATGGGACAAATAGAGACACGAACTTCGAGCAGCAGTCGCTGAGGCGAAAACGTATGGGACGACCGCGCAAAAGCGAGGATGAAGACATCCTGTGCGGCTGGAAGAAAATCGCCACGCATCTTAATTGCAGCGCGAAGAGCGCAATGCGGAAGGAAAAGGCGGAAAACCTTCCCGTTTTCCGGCTGAACAATAGCCCCAAGAGTTCAGTGTTCGCGAGCAAGCGCGCCCTCAATGCATGGCTGAAGCATGGAATCGAGAGTGCAATTTTAGTAGACAACGAGCTCGTTGCATTTGGGCGTCAGGCTAAAATCCTCTGGTCACATGAATTCCAAGATCCCCTTAGTCGCCTCACCAAGGAAGAACTCGAATGGCGGCTACGGATTGTCGATTTGCGCGGTGACGGCAACAGAGGTGTGTTGATCGTCGCCCATTTTCTAAATTCAAACACTCCCGACCGAGTGTTATATTTCTCGCCCGACGGCGAAATCAAATGGGATCTCGAACCCAAACCCGCACTTCAGAAATCAACGGGGGAACCCTTCGAGGATGCGTGGGTGGTCAAGCATCTGGTCACAGTTCCCGAGAAGATAGGCCATGCGCTTTATCTGGCGATGGCTAATGCTGCCGGTTGGGGAGGCTGCGTTCTGCGCGTGGATACGTTCGGGAAGTCGGTTCTTCAATTTGCGAATTCGGGGTACGTCGAGCAGCTCTGCTCGGTTGCCATGCCCGATGACCGTCTCCTGGTTGCGTGCGGCGAGAATAACGACTTCGACTGCGCATTCGTCGCCCTATTGGGGCTCGATGACTTATGTTCGTGTTCAATTCCGGGTTTGAGGACTGTTTATCGATACGCGAACGCCCCCGTCGAAATGCCGCGCAAATACATCCTCTTCCCTAAAACGGAACTGAATATCGCGCGAAAGATGCCATACGGCCACGCGCGGCGAATTCGCCAATATCAGGATCGGATCATTGTCGAGGTTGAAACCGGTGGGGATGGTGGTACTTTTCTTTACCATTTCACTGATCTTTTGGAGCCCATATATGTTTTCCCGAGTGGAAGCCATGAATTCACCCATCAGGCGCTCGAAGCAACTGGTGCAGTCAGGCACTCATGGCGGGAGTGCCCTGAAAGGAATAAACCTCTCCTGCTCCAGATATGGACTCGTAACTCTGGTTGGCAGATGCAGGAAGTCAATTGGAGGGACCAACCGTGGAAAGATGATCGTGCCGAATGATGGTGCGGCGAAAAGCCCTGTCGTCGGCCTCCCTCAAGAGACACACGATAGGGCAGATTTCCCCACAAATCCAGAACATTTCCAGATGCAATGCACAGCGGCTTCGTAATTACGCTTGAATTGCGCGCGTCGTTGAGTCTGCATTATCTATGGGACGTTTTGTGGGCTGAAAAACCACGCATCGGATGCATTTTTGTTTACCTATTTCACGCCGCTTGGATTGCTACACTTATGGCAAAGGTCGATAAATTAACTGATCTTTGACAACATGACTCACTCAACTCTTGCGAGTTATCTTCGTTATCATCGGAAGCGATCCGGCTTGAGCCAGCGAGAGATTGCTCAACTGATTGGATACCCTGACCAAGAGCCGGTCTCCCGCCACGAACGATCACGGAGCATACCGCCGCTAATCATCGCGCTCAGTTATCAAGCGATCTTTCGCGTCCCCATCGCCGAACTTTTTCCTGCACCTTACGAATCCACAAAGCGAAAAATTGAAGAGCGCCTCGCAAAAATGGAGCACGATCTCCAGCAGCGCAGTGCGAAAGATCGCGATGCCGCGATGATTGCCCACAAACTCGAATGGATGTGGGAGCGAAACAATTCGCAGCAATCTAGCTCAATACATGGATCTGAACTCAACTGACAGGAGAATACTCGCCATCGCTCTGCGCTCCCGGCGATTCGCCTATGCGGTCTTTGAGGGGGCGGATCGGCTCCTGGACTGGGGCACCGTGTTCTATCCATTGAACAACGACGTGCAACGCGCAGCAGCTAGCAGGCGAATAGCATCTCTCCTCACTCTATTTGCTCCCTCGGTAGTTGTGGTGGGAAAAGCACGCCTGCTAAATACTCGCAAGGGTTCTGGCGCGGGCCCGATTCTCAGATCGCTTCGCCATGAGGCGTCGGCCCGTGTCGTTCCGGTGCGCTATATGAAAAGGATAGAAGTGAAGAAGGTTTTTCGCCAATTCCGCGCCAATTCCAAGCACGAGATTGCCTCGTTGCTCGCCGACGCCTTTCCAGAACTCCTGCCGCGGCTTCCAACAAAGCGCAAAATATGGGAGAGCGAACACCCTCGCATGGCCATGTTTGATGCCATTGCCTTGGGTTTTGCCTCCTGGCAACGCTGCGATGCAGAAAATCCAACTGCGAATGACTTCACACCTACAAAATCATTTTGAGCCCTTCCGCCGGCCCCTCACCAGTTGGCCTAGGACGTCTCGACGAGTCCGCCAAAATATAAACCAAATGAGGGGCCGACGAATGGGCTTCGGCTTCGGGGCCGATTCTCCTCAGTTATCAGAATCATCCATCACTTCCTGGATATTCTGTGCCAGAGAACGCGACTCAGTACTGTCCTTGTCGGAAAAGGTGCGAACATCCCTCACGAAGGCCCGCAAGTCGGAAATTCCTGTTGAGTCTCCCCATCGGCGGAACGGTTTTCGCACGTCAATGTTGAGTTTTTTGTTCTCCAGCACGAGGTTCGAACCGACCGTTGCGAGGATTATCCGTTTTCGATGTAAATTCCCATTCATAAAGCGATCAACTAAGCAATTATTGAACGAAACGATTCGCTCCGAGGGTTCGAACCGCGCATTTCTCTTTGCGAGCGCATCTAACTTTTGTGTGAAGCCCAACTGGGCACGCTCCAGTTCCTGTCTCTCATTCACAAACTCCTCGTCAGTTAGCAGGTCGCGAATGCGCAGCTTGGTGAGATTCTGCAGTTCCCGTGCGGTTGCCGCCTGAGAGCGTTCGAGAGATTCTCTTTGAGCCGCATAATCCAGCCGTTTTTCGTTCAGCGTCCGCTCCAGGCGTTGCTGTGACCAACGATGGAACCGATCCGGCAACCTGATCTCCTGAAGGAACGCCGTGATTTGTGCTTCAATGTCGGCGAGCGATAGATACGGCTGATTGCAATGGCGGTCCAAGCGTCGTTTGCTGCAATGGTAGTAGGTGTAATGGGCTCCGAAGCGATTAACCTTTTCCTCGCCCGTGACCATGAAGCCGCATTCCCCGCACGTGATCATACCAGTGTAGGAAAACGATCTCGTTTTTCTCGGCCTTCCGGGCCGTCCCAGAAGCTTTTGGACATGATCGAATTCCTCAAGGGTGATCATGGCCTTGTGCTTCCCCTGATAGGTCTTCCCTTCCCGTTCGAGGATGCCCGCATAAAAGCGATTTGTCAGGGCGCGGTACACGGCGCTCAAGGAGGGGGGCTTCCCGCCGATGCGTTTTCGTTTGATCGTGCGGAGCCCCCACTCTTGCGTGGCCATTTCCCAAAGGCGTCGCGGGGTGTAGTTGCCCGTTCCCATGAGTTGCCACATTCTTTGAATCAACGGAAAACTCGCAGGATCGGGAGCTATCGTTTTTGCCTCTTTGTCATTTAGGTATCCCAAAGGGGCGACGTTGGGAAGCCATCCCTGCTGCAGCTTCGCGCGGTTTCCCCGGCGGACATTTTCGCTGAGCGCATCGACGTAATATTTCGAGTACCCGAAGATGATCGAGAGCATGAACTTGCCCTGAGAGTTGTTCTCGAAACTGAACGTGGCAAACCGAAGATCCTTGAGGCCTCCGGTGTCCAGGAGGTAAATAATCCGGCCGCCGTCTACGGAATTCCGGGCCAGCCGGTCAGGGTGCCAAGCGATAATACCGTCCGCCTCTCCCTTTTCAATCTTTTGCAGCATCAGATCGAACACCGGACGTCCCGGGGCCTTGGCGCTGAACGATTCCTCGAAGACCTCGACGATTTCCACGCTGGTCCATCCACTCGAAAGACGCTCCATCTCCTCCCTCTGGGAGCCTATCGAAAGGACCTGCCGATCTTCATCCTCGCTTGATTTGCGGCAATAGAGAAAATACCTCATTGGGCGAGTGCATGATTTATAAATCCTCCTCTCCGCGAACGAGCCACGCGTAGAATTCCAAGAGCGATGCCGCCGAACGCTTTGCATCGTCCAGCGCTATCGTTTCGTGGAATTCCTCTTTCCAGATTTCCATGAACTCCTGAAGATCGGTTTCCGTGATGGGCATCCTGACCACGGTATCGGATCAGTTCGATATGGAATAGGTGAAGTAAATTGCGCGGCATGCCGGGTACTAAAGTGGTCAATCGGCAAATATCAACTTACCGTTTTTTCTCAGTAGGGTCATAGGCTCACCCAAAGCGTCTCCTTGCAGAAGATAAAGATCGCCAACGTAGCCGGGAGCCATGCCCGGCGAAAATTTGAACTTGACCCCATAGACCATATCAGCGAACTGCTCGGGAGTTTCGCGATCTCCAATTCCCCACGATTCTCGAATCTCGGGTAGCTGCATGATTTCCTTCCATTCCGCCGGAGAAATCTCCAATGGCTTGTTCATGTTATTGTTCCTGGATTTGATCTAAGTATGTGTCAGGTAGAGGAGAAGTCAAGACCACGTTGAGGGAAGAGTGGGCCGTTTGGCGCGACCCGGTTTGCGATGCATTTTTCTTCACCTATTTATTACCTGCCAGTCGCGTAGGATTATTCCACGCTTCGATACACAAAGGTCGAATCGAAGCTCCCCTGACAAATTCAGAGCATTCATTCACACGATTCAATGCTAGGACCACTCGCCTATATCGGCGGCAAACGCGCCATCGCGAAGCAGATCATCGCCGCGCTTCCCGAACATCGGACATATGCGGAAATCTTTGCGGGCGGCGCACAGGTGTTTTTCGCGAAAGAACCCTCGAAGGTTGAGGTATTAAACGACCTCGATGGCGAGATTTCGAATTTCTTTCGCGTCGCCCAGCGCCATCACGAGGAGCTGATCCGCTATATGCGCTTCACGGTCGTCAGCCGGAAATGGTTTGAACGGTTCCTCGCGGCTAATGTTGATGACCTCACCGATGTCCAGCGCGCCGCGC
>DATCDL010000529.1:0-5380 GCA_036510715.1 Acidobacteriaceae bacterium | reverse complement strand
CTCGACGTTCATGATGTATCTGGGCATCGACGGCCGCTATGACGATGTGGCGCATCATACGATTTATCTCGCGGAGAACTATAAGCAGAACCTTCGCGATATCGAGGAGACACATCGGCTATCGGAGAATCCTTCGTTCTATGTGCAGAATGCATCGGTGACCGATCCGACGCTTGCGCCAGCGGGTCAATCGACGTTGTATGTGCTGCTTCCGGTGACGCATGAGAGCGAGCATGTGAGCTGGTCGCGAGAGACTGCACGGTTCCGCGACCTGGCGATCCAGCAGATGGAGCGGATTGGGATTAAGGATGTTGAACGCAGGATTCGGACCGAGAAGATCATCACGCCGCGAGGCTGGAGGGATGAGTTTGGGCTGTTCAAGGGCGCGACGTTTTCGATGAAGCACTCGCTGGATCAGATGCTGCACCTGCGGCCGCATAACCGGTTTGAAGACGTCGACGGCATGTATCTGACGGGGGGCGGAACGCATCCTGGATCGGGTCTGCCGGTCATATTCCAGTCGGCGCGGATCAGCTCGCGGCTGCTGCTGGAGGATATGGGAATTGAGCCGCAGTGGGCGACGTCGCCAGAGGTTGTGATGGAAAATAATATGATGCAGGTTGCGTCATGAAATCCGTTGCGGCGGAGCGGAAGAGCGCGCCGAAGATGGCTTCGGCATGCTCCGGGGTGTTGGGAAGTTGTGGCTTTACGGAAGCCGTAACAACTGCTGACGTGCAGTCAAGATGGGCAACGACACCGCTGGCAGAGCGGTTGCGGGTGGTGCGAGAGGCTCGGCAACGCATGGCCGCGCGGGCGGAGGAGTTTGCTGCTGCAATATCGCCTCAGTTGTCGCGGACGAAGGCTGACACGCTGGTGACTGAGCTTCTGCCGCTGCTGGCTGCATGCAAGTTTCTGGAACGTGAGGCGAAGCATATTCTCGCACCGCGAAGACTCGGTCGCAGGGGTCGGCCGGTGTGGATGAGTGGCGTGGTGGCGGAGATTCATCGCGAGCCACTGGGGCATGTATTGCTCATTGGGCCGTCAAATTTTCCGCTGTTTCTTCCGGGCGTGCAGGCTCTTCAAGCGTTGGTTGCGGGGAACACTGTGACGTGGAAGCCCGGAAGTGGCGGGGGCGCCGTCGCGCAACTGGTTGCAGCCGTACTGCATGAGGCTGGGCTGCCGACGGGAGTGCTGACGGTGACGGAGGAGAGTGTCGAGGCCGCACAGAGTGCTCTCGCGGCGATGCCGGACAAGGTGATATTCACCGGGTCGTCGAAGAGTGGGCAGAGTGTTCTGGCGGAGCTGGCCAAGTCTTCAACTCCCGCGGTGGTCGAGCTTTCAGGCGCGGATGCCTTGGTGGTGACGCCGTCTGCGGATTTGTCGAAGGTCGCGAAGGCTGTAGCGTTTGGGCTGCGGTTGAATGGCGGGGCGGTGTGCATGTCTCCGCGGAGGCTGCTTGCTACGCAAACCACGATGACGGCTTTGCGGCCGCTGCTCGATGCTGAGTTGGCAAAGGTTCCGGCAGTCGCGCTCGCTGTGACGACGGCGGCGCGGCTGCATGAAATGCTGGGGGAGGCAGTGAACTCCGGCGCGGTGTTGCGGGGCGCGTTTGAGCCACAGGCACAGAGGCCGCTGCTGGTCGATCATGCGACGCCGGACATGTCGATCACACGCTGCGATATATTCGCGCCGGTGCTTTCGCTGATGGCTGTGGAGTCGATGCTGCATGTGCCGGAGATGTATGCGCGGTGCCCGTATGCGCTCGCAGTCTCGATCCTCTGTGGCAAGGCCGAAGAGAAGAAGGCGCGGGTATTGGCGAGCATCTTGAAGGCTGGTACGGTGCTGATCAACGATGTGATTGCTCCGACGGCTGATCCTCGCGTGCCCTTTGGAGGCCGCGGAGAGAGTGGCTACGGCGTTACGCGCGGCGCTGAAGGGCTGCTTGAAATGACTGCAGTGAAGACGATTCTGATCCGGCGCGGCGGTGCGATGTGGCATCTGGACGCGACTCGCGAGGAAGATACGCAGATGTTCGCGGCACTGATCGGAGCCATGCACGGCAAGGGCCTGGCGACGCGGTGGGCAGCGCTGAAGCGGCTGATGAAGTCTGCGCGGCATTAAGTTTGGGATTCAGAAAATAGACAAAGCAATAGCAGGAGAAAGTATGCATGTTGGTGTGATTGGGTCGGGATTGGCGGGGCTGTCGGCGGCTTGTACGCTGGCTGCGCGGGGGCATCAGGTTGAGGTATTCGAGAAGAATTCGTGGCTTGGCGGGAAAGCTGCACAGCTGCGCGAGCAGGGCTTTCGCTTTGACATGGGGCCGACGATTTTGATTCAGCCCTCGGTACTGCGGAAGCTTTTCGCAGAGGCTGGCAAGAAGCTTGAGGACTACGTCGACATGGTGCGGCTTGATCCACAGTGGCGTTGCTTCTTCGAGGATGGAGCGACGATTGATCTGCTTGATGATATGGGCAAGATGTCGGCGGACCTGGAAACGCGCTTCCCCGGCATGGGTGCGAAGTATAAGCAGTTGATGGATCTGTCAGAAGAGTTGCATACCATCAGCGACAAGTTCTTTTTCTGGAAGTCGGTTGGGTCGATCAAGGACACGTTCGACGTGGGCGGCGCGTTCGACATCAAGGTGCTGCGCGATGTGCTGAAGATGCGCATGGGGAAGACTGTAGCGGGCACCATTCGTGAGTTTATTGCTGAGCCGAATACGGCGCAGATGCTGGACCACATGGTGCAGTATGTCGGGTCGTCGCCGGATGCGTCGCCTGCGATCCTGACGGCGATCGGCCACATGCAGATGCAGGAAGGAATCTGGTATCCGATGGGCGGGACGCGGGCGGTACCGGAGGCGCTGGTGAAGCTCGCGACGGAGTTCGGGGTGACCTTCCACGTCAGTACGGATGTCGCGAAGATTCTCACCACGAACGACAAGCATCAGGCTGTGACGGGGCTTGTAACGACGGACGGGACGGCGTACGGGTTCGACGCCATCGTCAGCAATGAAGATGCCGTTCGGACGCATCGCGAGTTGCTGGCGAAGACGGCCGCGGCGAAGGAGTTTGAGCACAAGCGGAATTATGAGCCGGCCTGCTCGGGCGTGGTGCTGTACCTGGGACTGCAGAAACGGTACGAGCATCTGGCGCATCACGACTTCGTGTTCTCGCGCGATCCGGAGGAGGAGTTCCACCACATCTATGATTTGGGCGAGCCTGCACCGGACCCTACGTGCTACCTCGCGTGCACGGCGAGGAGCGATCCGGCGAGTGCGCCGGAGGGCGGCGAAGCGATGTATGTGCTGGTGCATACACCGTATCTGCGGCCACATCATGATTGGTCGAAGATGTTCCCGGCGTACCGGCAGGTGATCCTCGACAAGCTGAAGCGGACGGCGGGTTGCGAGGATATTGAAGAGCGGATCGTCTTCGAACATGCGCTGACGCCGCAGGATATTCATGATCGCTATCGCGTGCTGAATGGAGCGATCTACGGAATTTCCTCGCATGGACGATTCATGGGCGCGTTCAAACCGGCGAATCGGAGCAGCGATGTGGATGGCCTTTATCTCGCGGGTGGCGCAGCGCATCCCGGACCGGGAATGCCGATGGTGATGATGTCGGGGTGGATTGCTGCGGATTCACTTGACGCAGACGCGAAGAATGCGGACTCGCGCCTGATGCGCAGCAAGGTTGCAGTGCACGCGGCGTAGAGATGATCGAGCAGGAACAGGATCGAAGTGCCACAATGAGCTATGTCCGCTGAACTGAACTCTCGTGAAGTTCCGCCGATTTCGGCCATGATGTTGCGCTTCTTTGAGCGCATCGTGCGGGCGTATTTTCGTCGGCATTTTCGGGCGGTGATGGTGCAGCATGCGGAACGGTTCACAGCGATGGAGGGGCCGCTGATTGTGTATGCGAATCACTCGTCGTGGTGGGACCCGATGGTGTCGATTCTGCTGGCGCAGATGTTGTTGCCGGGGCTCGGGCACTATGCTCCGATGGATGCGTCGGCGCTGAAGCGTTATCCGATTCTGGGTAAGATCGGAATCTTTCCGGTGGAGATGTCGTCGGCTCGCGGTGCGGCACAATTTCTGAGGACCTCGAAGGCGATTCTTGAAAGCGGTGGCGTTGTTTGGATTACGCCGCAGGGACGGTTTGCCGATCCTCGAGAGTTCCCTTTGGCGTTCAAGCCGGGGCTGGGTGCGCTGGCGGTTCGTGCTGGCGATGTGACGCTGTTACCCTTGGCGATCGAGTACAGCTTCTGGGATGAGCGGCTGCCCGAGACGCTGCTGCGGTTTGGCGATCCCCTGCGAATTGAACCTGGCTGTAGCGCGGAAACTGCGACGCAGCGGTTGGAGGCGGCGCTGGCGGCGGTGATGCAGGATTTGAAGACTGCTGCGATCGCTCGGGATGCGAGCGCATTTCGCGTGTTGTTGAGTGGGTCGCGCGGCACGGGTGGATTTTATGGTCTGGGTCGTCGGATGCGGGCGTTGTTCACAAGAAAGCCGGTGCAGCTCGATCACACGGAGCGTTCGGAGATTACGACTGCGAAGGATAAGTCTTGAGCCGCAGGACCGTGGGAGAATAGCCAGCGATGATCCTCATTACGATTGTCGGCGTTTTGTTGGTCTGCGCTGCCGTACCGGCGACTTTGTTCGTCGTCAATCTGCGACGATATTGTGCGCCGAGGGTTGAAACTGCGAGCGGCTTGCGTATTGCCGTGCTCATTCCGGCGCGTGACGAGGAGAGGAACATCCTTGCATGCGTGGAGAGCGTTCTCGCGAGTCGCGGGGTCGAGATTGAAGTGCTGGTGCTCGACGATGCATCGACGGATCGGACTGCAGCGATCGTGCGAGAGATCGCGCTGGGCGATGCGCGCGTGCGGCTTGTAGCGACACAGAGTTTACCGGCTGGATGGAACGGGAAACAGCGTGCGTGCTGGCTGCTCGCGCAGGAGACGACTGCCCCGTTGCTGCTTTTTCTCGACGCCGATGTGAGGATCATGCCGGACGCGCTGGAGCGTTGCAGCGCGGAGATGCAGGCTAGTGGTGTCGCGCTCCTCTCGGGGTTTCCGCGACAGATTACGGTTGGATGGATGGAACAGTTGCTGCTACCGCTGATTCATTTTGTGCTGCTGGGATTTCTTCCGATGGGCCGGATGCGCGCGTCTACCAAGGCCAGTTATGCGGCGGGGTGCGGGCAGTTTTTTCTGGTGAACCGGCGGGCGTATTTTGAGAGTGGCGGGCATGAGGCGATCCGCAAGACTCGTCATGATGGGTTGCGGCTGCCGCAGGCGTTTCGGAGGCATGGTTTTCGGACGGATATTGTGGACCTGACCGACTTTGCTGCAGTGAGGATGTATGACTCGGCGG
>DATCDL010000528.1:0-8170 GCA_036510715.1 Acidobacteriaceae bacterium | reverse complement strand
GAAAAACTCAATTTCCCAAAAAGCGTGAAAAATGAATCGCGCCAGGATGACCCAGGAACGATCCGCGAGGGTTGGTCGATGGTTTTGCATCCCCCAAATTTCGCTCTTTCGCCTTCCATTTGGAGTTTTTCCGCAGCCTGTTTAGCCCCGAGGAATGCTCCAGACTAGGGCCGGAACCAATTCGATTTTCAAAATATAAATTCCAGCAGCAGCAGCCGTGGTTGTGGGAAAGTTGGAAAGCGCACTCCAGCTTTTCAACTTTTCCATAACCATCCGGTCCTGAAAAATTGAGCTCGGCAGATTGCGCGAGCCCTACTCTCCCTGCGCCACATCGGCCGGCTGGGCCATCTGCGGCCACTCACTGCGAGTCGTCGCACCGCCCGCGACCGCCTTCGCCGGCGTCGCCTCGCCTGAATTCCGCGCCGGCACATAGTTCTTGTAAACCGTAATGTGGAAGCACGACTGCTTGAACTCCTCTTCCACATCGATCTTTCCCGCCGTCTGCAAGTCAGCCAGCTGCTGCCGCATCCACGCAATCTCGGCTCGGCTCAGGCCCTTCTTCGCAATATCGACGGTTGCGCCCGTCAGGTGCGGGCTCACCAGATCGCCCTCAGCCGGAGCCGCATTCCCATTCGTCTCCATCAACCGCTTTTGGTACGCCACCGTCCGCACCGCCGAGCTCACTTCAATTGACCGATGGAACGCCGTCTCATGCGCACGCGCCAGGTCTGCCAGAAACTTCGCCGTCCATGGCCGGCAATAGCGGTGATTTTCTTCGAGGTCCGAATTCACCGTCAGCGCATTCGACGCCGGCAACGGCACGAGCAGCTTGTCGGCGATGCGCGCAGACAGATCAGCTTCGTCCTCAATCCGCTCCAGCCCCTCGGCATCAACCCGATCGTTTTGCCGTTGCAATGAAGCAAGCGACCCTCTCAGCGGAGCCGGCATCCCTCGCCTCGGCATCAGCAGCGAAGCGACCTCATCATTTGTCCTTGTGCTCGCGTAATCCCTCGTATCCGCCCCTTCGCCTTGTCGGCTCGCCGCTTCAACATTGGCCGCGTTGTCTACATTCGCGCCCGCGGTTTCAGATCGTGACGCACGCTCGGTCGGCGCTGTCTCCACATCCGCACTTTCCCGCGCTTCGCGAAGCTCAGCAGCAGACTGCTCGCGCGCCCCATCAAAGTCGTGATCCGCGCCGACGTCCGCGTGCCTTTCCGCATCGCCGTCCACTTCGTCAGTCTCCACCGCTGTTCTTGCGTCTGGAACGGAGTCGGCCCCTGACGCATCAATGGTCTCGAAGCGTCGCGTCGCGCTGCGCGCTTCGGGTCGCAATGCAGTTCGCTCCAGCCTCGGTCCCATTCTCGATCCGATCCTTGACCGGATCCTCGACCGTCGTCCGTAGTGTGCCTGCCACACGCGAGCCGCTGTGACGCTATGTCCCGTCAGCCTAAGCGCACGTTGTTCCCGGATCGCAAGCCCCGCCGAACGTCCCACCTCGTCGGGCGTGCGTCTGCCCGCCGCGCTCATGCTCGCTGTGCGACCGGAATATCTTCCAGAGTGTGTGCCTGAATGTGTTCCAGAACGTGTTTGGGAGTGGACCGGACGAGCAGGCACAGGGCTGTACGTCGTCGCAGCAATCCTCCGCTGCGTCTTCGCCGCCTCGGTTGCGTGGGCGTTGGTTGCGTGGGCACCCTGCGCGCTGGCAGTTGTTGCCAATGCCAGCGCGACCGCCATGAGTGCGGCCCTGTGCATGAGGGAGAGTGCGGACAATCGAGAGCTTCTCCAGTGTACGTCCGTCCGCCTTCTCCACCGAGTGTCTATGCGGATGCGGGTTCGTCTGATAATTAGACGCGCCAGGCGCTCTTTCCGCTCCACCCCCGCCGCTGCCAGTCTCAATCCAACCCAGCCAGTCTTAATTCGGTAGTGGGTCAGTTTGGACGAGCTTTGAAAGGGCAGGCACGACTGGTAGGTCGGGGATTCATACTCGACTGCCGTGTATCGCCTCAAATGAATGAGGACTTTAGCCCCCGAGGGAAGGTTCTTTTCAAACTGACACACTAGACTTAATTCGCTGGCGCCGCCGGCGTCGAGCCCTCGCCATCGATCGGAACAATCGGCTTTGCCGGCGGCGCCAAGACAAAGCCCTTCCTGATCAGCGCAAACCCCGCTTGCGGCAGTTCAGCCTGCAGAAATTGGTTATCCGGCCCTGAGAACAGTTCCGTGTAAGCCCCGGCAATCGTCGCCACCAGGTGATGCACCGCGATTGGCTCTCCCTCAAGCGTGCCCTCTTGATCGGGATAGGTCGCCAGCCTCACCGGCTCGACCGACCCTGCTTCCTTCGGCAGAATCGCCCACATATCGCGGTTATTCTGCTTCACCGCAAGCGCCAGCAGCGTCTCCAGAGCTCCCGCGTCGAAGTCGGCCATAAATACCGCGCCCGCGTGTGCCGCCAGCCGCGTCGTCGAGCTCTTCCCGCTCGCTGAAATATTCAAGAGCAACTGCGCTGCATCGGGCTCCGCCACCACATTCACTGCCTCGCCATTCACAGTAGCGCTCAGGATCACGTGTTCGAGTTGGTTGGCCGCCGTAAGCTGTTCGTCCTTTGAGAGCGAGTAGTCAAGCCCCTCCATCGCTACCTTGACCAGCGAAGTCGAATCGTAGCCGTCCTTCGTCGCAGTAAATTGAAAGTTGGCTGTGCCCACCGTCGTGCCGTTCTGCGCAATCTCAAATTCACCAGCCTGCGCCCGCGCAGCCACCGCCATCGTCGCCAGCATCAAGACAAACAATCCTGCAAAGCCAAACAATCCCCGGAACGGAAACAGAATCAATCGACGCATGTGTGTTCAGATCCTCCGCCGGATTAGACACCGCTCTGCCCGAAGCGTTACGAAGCGCATCTCGCAACGCGGGTGCCCCCGGCAGGGTGCCTGAGCGTACCGGGACATGCGTTACGCTGTGGACCTGAGACATCCGTGACAAGCCCCTTGCGGTGGCTTTGGTTGGCGTCGATGAGCACGAGAAGACCATATACCTAGTCGTCGAGGCCGTGCGAATGTGGGAATCCCGAAGGGATTTCCAAAAAGTGTGGGAAGCGCGGGAAGCCGGCTTCATGGCTTTCCACGCTTTCCACACTCTGTCATCTACATGGCCTGCTTTCCCCCCGGCAATGCTAGACAAACCGCTTCGCTACCCAGCGCAATGCGCTGCAACAGCCTCGAAACGTTTATCGTTGATCCGTTGTCTATGAGTGCATTGTCGATAATGCGTCAAGTGAAGAGAAGTCCCTTTATCCAGATTGATCCTCGACATCGCAGCCGCGGTGCCACCAGTCTGTGTTTCCGCCTTCCGGGCTGGATCATTCAGTGCTGTCTGGCTCAGCAGCGACCAGGTATTCGATCAGTTTAGAAGTCGACGGATTGTGCCTTTTGGGATTTGTAATCCCCCTTTCATTCTTGTTCGAGTAGACTTGCTAAGCCATCTCCATGCTCTCTTCAGGCGACAAACTCGGCCAATACGAGATCCTGCGCTGTATCGGAGCAGGCGGGATGGGAGAGGTGTTTCGCGCCCGGGACTCGCGGTTGCACCGCGATGTCGCCATCAAAGTGCTGCCTGCGGGTATGGCGGATAATCCTGACCGCCTCGCTCGCTTTCAGCGTGAAGCTCGTGCAGTGGCCGCGCTCAACCATCCCCACATCGTCACAATCTACTCGGTAGAACACACTGACGGCGTCCACTTCCTCACGATGGAAGTGGTGGAGGGGCAGCCCCTCAGTGCGCTGATCTGCCCGGACGGTTTGGCTGTTGACCAGATTGTCACGATTGCCGCTGAATTGGCCGATGCCCTGTCTGCAGCGCACGATAAGGGAATCGTGCATCGCGACCTGAAGCCAGCCAACGTGATGGTCACCCACGACGGTCGCGTCAAGGTGCTGGATTTCGGACTAGCCAAAGAGGTCGGAACAGGCGGCTCCGACGAGACGACGCGTACTTCGCTTGGCAATACACAGCCTGGGATGGTGATGGGAACCCCGGCCTACATGTCGCCTGAGCAAATCTCAGGACGCCCCTTGGATCATCGCACAGACATCTTCTCGTTCGGCGTGGTCCTGCACGAGATGGCGACTGGACGCCAACCGTTCCAAGGAAACTCCGCCGCTGAGCTGATCTCGGCGATTCTGCGAGACACTCCAGCGCCGGTGACCGACAGTCGGCCCGATCTGCCGGGCGATCTGGCCCGCATCGTCCGGCGCTGCCTCGAAAAGGATCCTCGCCACCGCATGCAGACTGCACGTGATGTTGCAAACGAATTTCGCGACCTTACGCGACCTGCGCCCCCGAAGACCTCGGCTGCGACGCAGCGCTCAGATTCCGTGCGCACAGCAGAGTCCGGAGCTACGCGCGCGAATGAAGGCTTCAGGGTTGCCGTCCTGCCGTTCAAATCCAGCGGCCCAATTCCTGAGGTCGCTGCGCTTGCGGATGGGCTCTCCGAAGAGATCGTCACCGGGCTTTCGCGCTTCTCCTATTTACGAGTCATCGCACGCGGTTCCACTCTGAGCTACGCCAATAAATCAATCGATCTCCGCGTTGCTGGCCAGGAGCTTGGCGCGCGCCATGTGATGGATGGCACGCTTCGCCAGGCTGGAGCGAAGCTGCGGGTCGCGGTGCAACTCATTGATGCGGTCACCGGAGCCAATCTCTGGGCTGAGACTTATGAACGCGAGTTCAGCCCTAACGCGATCTTCGAGCTCCAGGATGATCTGGTTCCGCGAATCGTCTCCACCGTGGCCGATTTGTACGGAGTGCTGCCCCACAGCATGAGCGAGAGCCTTCGCAGCAAAGCCGATGATCAGCTCAATCCACACGAGGCAGTGATCCGCAGCTTTGGTTACCACGAACGGCTCACGCCGGACGAGCATGCGAAGGTAAGGAAGATTCTTGAGGATACTGTTTGCCAGGCGCCGGACTTGAGCGATGCATGGGCAATGCTGTCCTGGATTTATTGGGACGAGCTCGCCCATGGATTTAACATTCGCCCCGATCCCGCTGGGCCGTGCGCTGGCAGCGGCGCGGCGCGCCATCGATGCAGCGCCCTCTAACCATCTCGCCCATCTGGCTCTTGCTATCACGCTCTTTTTCCAAAAGGACTTTCTGGCATTCCGGCCAGCCGCACAGCGGGCGCTGAACCTGAATTCGATGGATGGCTCTGCGCTGGCCTGGATGGGGATTTTGACTGCTTACGCGGGCGACTGGGACGACGGTTGTGCACGCGCCGAGTCTGCCATGCGGCTCAATCCTAATCATCCCGGGTGGTACTGGTTTCCGCTTGCTTACAACGCCTACCGCACGGGCGATTATCAAGGCGCTCTCGGCTTCGCCCTCAAGATCAACATGCCGGGCTATTTCTTTACGCACCTTATTACAGCAGCAGCCTACGGGCAGCTTGGCATCCAGAAGGCCGCGCAGAAGGCATTGAACGAACTGCTTGCGCTTCGCCCCGATATAAATAAAGCGGCAAGAGAAGACCTCACAATCTGGTTTCAGTCCGATCACGTCGAGCATGTGCTCGATGGCCTTCTCAAGGCCGGCCTTGAGATTGCGGAGGACGGGAAGGCGCCATTGCCGACACCAGCAACCCAGAGCGATGCCAGCACTGCCGCAGCCGCCACTCCCTCCCGCACCATTGCCGCGTCCGATTCTGGCGGACAAACCAGCGCTTTGGCTGACATACAAAAGTGATTTTCGGAGCGAATTGCGCCTTTTCAAAAGGGCGGCCTCGATAGGCTGAGCTGACCTATTCAACGCATCCGAATTACTAAGGCTGAAACAGGCGAGACATATGGCCGATCTTGGCAGTCAATACACGCAAAGGAACCTCTGCGCAGGTGTGTGATTTTGCAGCGACGACGCGACTTCAGATGATTTCTTGATTGTGAAGCAGTTTCCTGTGGGAAAATATGGGTTTGCTGCTTGCATTTTCGTCTCTGTGAGGCCATTTTCCGGCCTCTAGAGACACTACGCCCCTTGCGGGGCCAACCGGGTGCGGGTTGGTACAGATTCATCAGCGCGAAGGCCGCGCACAGCCACTGGTGATTTTTCCAGATGCCTCGGTAGCGCACCTTGGTAAATCCGAAGACACGCTTCAGGATGCGAAACGGATGCTCCACCTTGGCTCTTACGCGGGCCTTGGTGGTGTTCTTGCGCTTGGCTTGCTCATCGACATAATTCTTGTATCTGGTCCGGCGGCAAGTCATATCCTGTGCCTTTGGCGCGGCTGCGTGAATGGCTTCGCGTTGCCCCTGATACGCGCCATCGCCCCATACCTTGCGCTCTTCGCCGTGCAGTAAGTCGGGCAACATATGCTTGTCGGCAACGCTGGCTGCCGAGGTGCATAGCGAATGCACCACCGTCTCCTTGCTGTCCACACCGATGTGCGCCTTGGCTCCGAAGTACCACTGCTTGCCCTTCTTGGTCTGATGCATCTCAGGGTCGCGCTTGCCGCTGGAGTTCTTGGTCGAACTGGGCGCATGAATAATCGTCGCGTCCACGATGGTGCCCGTCGAGATGCGGATGCCCTTCGTTTCCAGGTAGAGGTTCACCGTATCCAGCATCTCCCCACCCAGATCGTGCGCCTCAAGCAGGTGGCGGAAGCGAAGGATGGTGGTCTCGTCCGGCGCCGCGGCTACGCCCAGATCCACTCCGGCAAAGCGCCGCAGCACAGCCGACTCATAGAAGGCCTCTTCCATGCCGGGGTCCGAAAGTTTGAACCACTGCTGCAGAAAGTAAGTCCGCAGCATGATCGCAACGCCCACCGGCTGGCGGCCGTTGCCCGCCTTGGGGTAATGAGGCTCAACCAGCGCCAGTAGCTCAGACCATGGAACTACCTGGTTCATCTGGTCCAGAAACAACTCCCGCTTGCTCTTGCGGCCATACTTCTCAAAACTCGCCTGCGATGCCAGTGTCTGCTGAATCCCCGCCATTCGTTTCATACTTATAGTTTAATCAATAATGACGCGGGTTGCTGACTTGTGCGGAGGTTCCCAAACAGTTTTCGCAATGCTAGCCCGTGCAGGACATTCGACTGTGATTTGACGTCTTCAGGTCAATGCGCTCATCGGCAGACTCAAACAGCTAGCAGCTAGAAGCTGCTTTTCAAAACACTCCCCACTTTCCAAGCTCGCTCCGCAACGCTTCCGCCCCCGTAAACCGGATTCCCTTCATCCGCGCCGCTTCCGCGCCGGCCACATTCTCTCTCCGATCGTCAATAAACAGCGTTCTCTCCGGAGCGCTGCCCAGAATGTCCAGCGCCCGCCGGTACATCGCCGGATCTGGCTTGCGCAGACCCACAAAGCACGAGCTCAGCGCCACTTTGAAATACCTGCGCAACTCGAATTTGCCAAAGCGATAGTCGTTCGTCTCGCGCGCTTCATTGTTCAACGCGCCGATTAGATAATTCCCCGACGCCGAAAGCTCTTTGAGGATTTCCATCGCCCCATCCGGCAGCAGCTTCGACTGCGCCAGCACGAAAGCGAAAAAATCGCCGCGGGAAAACTCTCGCGGCTCATAAAAAACCGTCTCGTTCAGGTAAGTCTTGCCACTGATCGCGCTCCGCTCCCAAGCGTCGTAAACGGCCTCGTGCCTGGCCTCGAAGTCCGCCGCATCCAGCCCGAAACGCTGCACAGCCGCGGCACGCTCGCCGTGGTCCCATCCATTCGTCAGCAACACTCCGCCCACGTCAAACAGGATCACGTCGAAGGGCAACATCAGCGACTCTTTCCCGCGCAGCGAGCGCTCTATTTCAGGCTTGTCGATATCTTCGGGCATCGAGCAACAGGACGGACCGCTGCACAGCCTGTAATCGTGAACACTTCAAATCAATTTCTGAATTAATTCTGACTGCATTTCAGCGAAGATTCGTGATGTACTCACATCGCGGTTGCTTTGAAGGGTACGGGCTTCAGGTGAACGGTACGGGCTTCAGGTGAAGGGTACGGGCTTCAGGTGAAGGGTACGAGCTTTAGGTGAAGGGTACGGGCTTTACAGGCTGCGGAAAAAGGCTTCTTTACGTTGGTATTGGGTTCCGGTGAAGCGCATTTTCTCGTTTTGAGCCTGTTCGGCATTGGTATTGCGGTGTTTGTTTTGCCTCCGCGAGCCGTTTAGGCGGCCTGCGGAG
>DATCDL010000527.1:0-9522 GCA_036510715.1 Acidobacteriaceae bacterium | reverse complement strand
TTTTACGGCGTCGAGAATCTCCTGCATCATCTCGTCCACCGACAGGTCCAATGGTCGCAGGTAGATGACTTCCAGCTTCCCTTCGGCGAGCGGTGTCTGGAGATCGAGTCCAAATTCAGACGCACGCGCCGTGTATTCGTTGGGCCGCTCTTCAAAGACCGCCGCAATTCCAGGTTCCCCCGCGCGTATGCCCGCGGCGAGAAATTGCGTTGCCATCAGCGATTTGCCGGTCCCCGAGGAGCCAGCGATCAGCAAGCTGTCCCCCTCGGGAACGCCTCCGCCCATCATCTCATCCAAGGTCGGAATCCCCATGGAGAGATACTTGACACGGTCAAATGTCTTCCTCTGGCCCACCAGGCCAAGGGTGCGCGAGAAGGCCTGCAGACCGGCTTCGGTGATGCGGAAGGTGTGCAGGCCCGGCACCGAAGCCTGTCCCCGCAACTTCATGATCTGCATCTTGCGAACGACAGAGTTTCGATCCACTTGCTGAAAGAGCCAGAGCAGACCGTCTGCGACAGTGAAGACAGGGTTGTCGCGCAGTTCCGACTCGGAATACTCACCAATGAGAAACGTGGTTGCCTCCCAACTTGTGAGCAGCAGCGCCAACTGCTGCACGAACGTTTGTACCGCCATATCCCTGCCTTCATGCATCTCGCTGCGCAGCACGGTGCGGAAGGAGTCCACCACCACGATGCTCGGGTTGGCGGCTTCCACCTGCTTGGAAATCTCTTCCAGCACTCCCTGTAGCCCGCGCTCGATGAGATCCTGACTCAGGTTGACGAAGCGCACAGCATTGTTCAGCTTCGCTGCATCGAAGAAGCTGAATTGTTGTTGGTAGCGAAGCATCTTCAGCGCAGGTTCGCCCAGCACGGTGAAGTACAGGGCAGGCCGCTCCACGGTTGCATTGGCGAAGATCATCTGGTGCGCTAAAGTCGTCTTGCCACATCCAGGCGCACCAGCGATGATGTTGAACGAAAACTCGGGGAGGCCGCCACCGAGGATCTCATCAAGTCCGGGTACACCGGTCGGCAACTGGTTGATCTTGACCTTGGTCTGCTCATTCATTTTGATTCATTCCTTCCAAAGGAAACTTCGGAACCGGGCAGATCTACCCATACATCATGCACCAGCCGCATCGTGAGAGACTCGCCGATGAAGGTGATCATCAGCCCGATTAATTGCGCAATCAGCACGACACCCGACTGCGCCGCTTCGCCATTCAGACCGTCCAGCGAACCGTCCGGCTTGACTTCCCATGCGCCGAGGGCAGGAGACTCCTGCTTTGCCAAGGTCAATGCCCGCGACAAGAGTGAGCGAAATCCCGCCGCTCCAGCCAGAGTCGTTAGAGGACGTCGCAGTCTATCGCACACGCGACATACCGATTGCATATCCGATACGACAGGATTTGCCTCAACCTCTTCGTTAACAAGAAGTCGTTGGGCGAGTTCGCGTGTTGTCGGAGTATCTGAGCTTCGCATCATCTGTTCTTGGATGTTCATACTGTCATCCTGCTGAACGAGTCTACGCTGTTCCCAATCCACGAACTGGACAAAGGAGCACGTCTCTCCCTGAAGACTTCAAATTCGCTCACCGAAGGCTACTTGGCTACTCCGGTCCCTGCCGTTACGCTCTGACCGTCGAAGTAGACGACATCGACGTCGATCTCTTGATGGTCAATAGTGCTCGCCTTTCAGAAAAAACATCGATTAACATGCTTGATGGAAGACACAATAGGGTCGGATGAAGAGTGCCGAGAATTTCATCGCCGGGCCACCGGCGGAACGTAGCATAGCGTTAGGGCTCCTCATTAAATAGGAGGCTCAGCAGGAGAACCAATGCTTCCCCCACCAGTGATTAGTGATTGGGCTCGCAAGCTCATTGCTGCCGAGGTTGATACTGACCCAACCCCCGCGCAGACCGAGCTTGCGACACTTCGGGTCTATGAAAGGCTTCGCCTACAGTTCCGCGCCCCCGTAGGAGTTGACGCATTTCAGGCTCTCGCTTCTCGTGCCTTGTCTGTGGCTAAGTCGCAGTTTCCAAGCCTCAGTGCTGTGAGCGTAACGGCGAATGGTGGCTTGCGTGGTCTTGGCACCGTTGAATCTCCACTGGACCTAGGTGAGGACGGTGAAGTTGGAATCATTCTGATTACACAGATGCTCAGACTGTTCCTTACTCTCCTTGGAGAGACCGCAATGGTCCGTTTGATGGAAGATGCGCCCGTTCGGGTTGAAGCCAAGGCGGAGCTGGATACGACAGGAACGAGCTACTTAGGGCCCTTCAAAGATATTTCTTCAGAAGCTGACCAATTACGGCAGGTGAGCGAACGTCTTGAGACCCTGACAGACACCCACGTCGGTGTCGGCGAGCTTCTGAGTGTAGCGGGAAATATCCGCAGTATTGCTGCTGTTTTGGATGTTTTTACACTCATTCGAAGCAACGCTGGCGGCTCAGAAAATAGCGTACTTGTCCCACCTACAAATGGCTATCTGAATTGAGTTCCACCATCGCCACAGCCACGCTGGAAGATCAGTGGGGCAAAGGCGACAACGTCTCGACCGAGGACCTTCGCCAATCGCTCAAGCACTACCGATCCTTCTTTAATCGGCTGCTCTCCTTCTAGGCCGAGGCATCTTTTCCGGCTGCCCATTCATCGCATAGAGTTTCATCTCGATGAGTGGGCGTTCGTATCTCCCCTGTATTGCATCTCACCTATAATCGGCGACCCTTTGCCATTCGGGAGTTCACAGTGTTAATTCTCTTAATTGTCTTAATCTTTGTGTTTGGTTTCGGTGGCTATCGTATGGGGCCGGGACTCGGCTATTACGGCGGGGGTGGTCTCAGCCTCATCCTCACTATCGTGGTCATACTTCTACTGCTGAAAGTACTTTAGATCGCCAGGCGCCGATTTGCCGGATTCAAAATTACAGGGGTAGTTCAGCGACTGAAAATGCTCGAAGCCCTCTCCCCAATACCTTGAGTAGAGCAGATATTCGACCATCCTACGTTCACCGTGGTCGGCTTCCAATTTCCGCATCCTACCTGTCAGTGCGAACGAGGAGAGTGCATGTTGACCATAACTCAAGAAAGAACAACCAGGAGAATTGATAATCCGAGCGTGACTACCGAAACTGATCCCCGAGCCATCAAAATCGATCTCACAGCACCTGCTGGCAGCGAGACATCTCTCGGTGCTGAGAACATCCGCGATGACCGCCCCACTACCTGCGACGATGTGGTCGAGGCAATCGATGAAGAGGGTCCCGGCATCGGCCCTCCGTTA
Source organism: Acidobacteriaceae bacterium (assembly GCA_036510715.1). GTDB lineage: Bacteria > Acidobacteriota > Terriglobia > Terriglobales > Acidobacteriaceae > Granulicella. The sequence continues at coordinate 6,242 of DATCDL010000527.1, read as the reverse complement.
GCTACTGAAAAAGAAAGCGACGGCTGAGGCACCAAGAATGCCAAAAGGTCAAATCGAACGGCACCGCACCAATCGTGTCGGCTGGCTGCGCGCTGCCGTCCTCGGCGCGAATGACGGAGTATTATCGACCTCTAGCTTAGTGCTTGGAGTGGCCGCCGCGAACGGATCACACAACAGTATCCTGGTGGCAGGAGCGGCAGGACTGGTTGCCGGGGCCATGTCGATGGCCGCAGGTGAATATGTTTCTGTTCATTCGCAGGCAGACGCGGAAAATGCGGACCTACGGCTTGAGCGCCAGGAAATCAGAGCTGATCCGAAGGGTGAGCATCGCGAGTTGGCAGCCATTTACGTGGGTCGCGGTCTGGACCCCACACTAGCAAAGCATGTAGCACAGCAGCTCATGGCCCACAATGCGTTGGGAGCGCATGCACGGGATGAACTTGGTATTACCGAGGTTCTGAAGGCACGCCCGATCCAGGCAGCGCTAACGTCAGCCGTCAGCTTCGCGGTCGGAGCAGGGCTACCTCTTCTCATCTCAAGTCTCGCCCCGCAGCGAGTCTTGATTCCATTTGTAGCGGGAATATCTTTGATCTTTCTTGCTCTTCTTGGCGGAGTAGCCGCACGAGCGGGCGGGGCAGCGGTAATGAAGGGAGTTCTTCGCGTTGTGTTTTGGGGCGCGCTGGCGATGGGCATTACGGCGGGCGTTGGAGCGTTATTCAGAACAGCGCCATAGCATGCGATCCGCAAAGAATCTGCTACTAGCTGATCTAAACTTCCTGATCACCTCCGCATTCCTCAATGGGGTACTGTCGTATCCGCGTTCTGGGTAGGGATTTTGTTTTCAATGGGTCGATGGCAGAGTTCGTCGAGTCCTATCTCATCGACGAGAGATTGCAGGCCTGGCAATTCGAGCGATGGAGTGAAAGCTTTGATGGCCACGACGCAGAGAAATGGGATTGCGTCAGAGAAGCATAGCCCCGATCCGACTCTATGTATCCGGATTCGGCATCGCAGCGAGTGCTTGAACGCCAGATATTTAGCACCGTAAGCCGCCAAGCTGACACAAAGGATCGGCGACCGCGAGATGTCAATGCCGCCTCTAGAGGAACAAACGCTCGCCTGTTACAGTCAAGTGGAGGCACTCAAACGGGATGGCAAGAGACGCGCAAGAGCGACTCAAAGGTGCCACAACGAATGCTGCGTCTAGCGGCCTGCTGCCTAAGGGTCTGCGTTCGAATAGTCGCAAACCGCCCGCCCCATGGTGGAAAGTATTCGGTCCTGGAATCGTCTCAGGCGCATCCGACAACGATCCCACAACCGTTGCATCGCTTGCGGTGATCGGCTCGACCACTGTCTATGGCTTGAGCTGGCTGGTGTTGCTCATCATCCCGATGCTTGCGGTTGTACAGGCGATCAGCGCCCAGGTTGGTATGGTGATGAACACCGGCTTGGAAAACGCTGTGCGCAAGCACTACGGCAAGTTCTGGGCGTTGCTTGCTCTGGTGTCGGTGCTGATCGTAAATTTGATGACCCTGGCAGCAGACCTCGAAGGGGGCGGCGCCGCCCTCTCGATGCTGATCCACATTGATTATCGCTGGTTCGTCGTCCCGCTCGGTGTGGGTTCGGGATTCATGCTCATTTTGGGTAACTACAAGAAAATCCAACGTGTCTTGATCTATCTGCCTCTCGTATTCCTGAGCTACGTCGCCGCCGCGTTTTTGGCGCGACCACAATGGAGAGATGTCTTACGCCATTCGCTCATTCCTCAGTTTTCATTTACCGGTCCGATGGTCGCGGGCGCGATCGCGCTTCTTGGCACCACACTCACGGCCTACTCCTACGTTTGGGAGACCATTGAGATGTCGGAGGAAGCAACGCCGGTATCGAAACTAGGCCTGGTTCAGGTTGACTCTACGCTGGGAACGATCATCGCAGGGGCAAGCTTTTGGTTCATTCTGATAGCGACTGGCGCGACGCTCGGAGTGCACCACAAAGTCGTGGAAACAGCCGAAGATGCGGCTAACGCACTGACGCCGTTTGCGGGCCACTGGGCGTCTCTTCTTTTTGGCATCGGTCTCCTGGCTTCGGCACTGATTGCTATTCCAGTGCTCAGCGCAACCAGCGCCTACGTCGTGAGCGAGATGTTCGGCTGGGGTCGTGGCATCGATAAAAAGTTATGGCGCGCAAAGAAATTTTATGTGACTCTGATCGCGGTACTTGTTGTTGGCTCTGGCATCGCGCTGGCGGGGGTGCCACCGATTAAGCTGCTGTTTTTCAGTTCGATCGTCGGAGGTCTTGCGACACCCATTACGTTAACGATGATGATGTTGATTGCCGGCAACCGCGGTGCAATGAAGCGAAAACCGCTCAACCCGATTCTTCTTGGGTCCGGTTGGGTCGTAACTTTCGTGGTGACGTGCGCAGCGACAATCTTTCTATTTCAGACACTCACCGGCAAAAACTAACCAGAGTGCCTGCAATGTCGGGCGGTCTCAACGGGTCGACGCAACACTGGCATGGAGTTTACTAGCTGGAGTTTCAAAGTCCAAAGTTTTCCTTGGGCGTTGATTGAGTTGCAGAGCTACCTTGTCGAGGTCGGCTTGGGAGTAGCCGGACAAGTCAGTTTTCTTGGGGAAGTACTGTCGTAGCAAGCCGTTCGTATTTTCGTTGGTTCCTCGTTGCCAGGGGCTCTGCGGATCGCAGAAGTAGACGTTGACCTTGGTGGCGACCGTGAAGTTCTTGTGACTGGCCAACTCTAATCCTCGATCCCACGTCAGTGACCGCCGCAGCGACGCGGGGAGTCTACGAACCTGCCGACTCAGCGCGGCGACGACCGTTGCTGTGTCTTTACTAGGCGTTTTAACCAGGATGACAAAGCGCGAATGCCGTTCCACCAGGGTTGCGATGTGACTGTTCTTGCTGCCTGCGAGCAGATCGCCCTCCCAATGCCCAGGGATGGCGCGGTCCTCAATCTCGGCGGGCCGCTCACGGATGGAGATGGCATCGACGATCTGACCCTGGGAGTGCCCGGCAGCTAGAGCATGCACGGAGCGACGGATGAATCGCTTCGACCGAAGATGCTGCATAAGCTCCTTTTTCAGCACTCCTCGAGCCTGAATAAATAAACTGCGGTAGAGGGTCTCGTGGGACACGCGCATGCTCTCGTTGCTGGGATAGCGTCTCTTCAGCCAACCAGAAATCTGTTCCGGCGACCAGTTCAGGATCAGTTTACTGGCCACGATCATCCGCAGCTTCCTGTACCTTGCAAGCTGGCAGGCCTTAGGTCGCTGGGCCGACTTCCATGCCCGCTGATCGGCTTCACTGGCTCGATACACTGGCCGCCCGCCGTGGCGTGACACCTCTCGACTTACCGTCGACGCAGCTCGACCGAGTCCTCTGGCGATCTCCCTAATCGACGAGCCGGAAGCAATGCCTCGGGAGATGTCCTCTCGCTCAGCCAACGTGAGCGTTCGCTGCGAACGTCGACGGACTGCCGGAGCAATCCCGCCGTGCTGCGACAACAGGAACTGGATCGAGCCATGATCCTTGCCGAAGGCGCGTCCAATCTCATGCAACGACTCGCCCGCCTTCCAACGCTGCCATATGTCGGCCTTCTGCTCCGCAGAGAGACCGTACCGTCTTCCTTGCCTCATCAACACCACCTCCAAATCAGATAGTGTTGCGTCGACCCGTTGAGACCGCCCGTCTTTTCGACAACTACAATTCTCAGTTGTTGCTAACAGGTCAATGCACGTTTCCAAACCGGGCTTTGCTCGAAACCACGAGGCCATTTCCGCAATCTCCCAAGTGGTCCCAAGAAGTCCGACGAAGTACATCGGAAATCGGAGTATGGATGCTATTTTTTGTGCGGGTACAAGTACGGGTACGGCCTGTGAATAAGCCACATAACTGTTTTACTTTCAGTACATAATAATCCCTGGGGGGCAACCAAAAACATTACAGTGTCATTCGGAGGGAAGGGCCGGACGGAGCCCTCAACTTGGTAAAGCTTTTTCTTCCATTACTTAGGGGGAAAGTGCCAATGTGCCAATGTACTTCCGTGCGACTTCCTTCACCATCTTTTTGTTATTCATGAGATTAGAAGCAATCACCTGGACCCGCGCGAAGACAAACTCACGGCACTTCTCGTAAGGGACACGGGCGAAGCTAACTGCCCGGTGCGGCCCCTGCGGGCGTGGATCTCCGCAGTCGGGATCGAAACCGGAGCGCTTTTTCGAGAGGTTACGAGGCACGGACAGATAGGGAACTAGCCTCTGTATAAGGACTCGATGGGTATCATCGTCAAGCGTGTCGCATAGAGGGCCGGCTATGACCCCTCTCCCCTGGGGGGACGCAGCCTGCGTGCCGGCATGGCTACCCAGGCTGCCATGAATGGCGCGACGGAACGCACCATCATGAAACAGACCGGACATCGCTCTCTGACCATGTTGTGGCGCTACATCCGGGATGGTGAGATGTGGCGGAAGAATGCGGCTGCGAGCCTCGGATTGTGAAGGCGCATCGGACTCGAAATCCTATTCATCAACAAATTATAAGGTTCATTTCAGCATTCACTAAGGCTTCGGTCCCTATCTTGGGCCTTGTGATTTCGCGCACAAAAATCGGATCCCTTACTCTGCACCCAGTTGTTACCTGGAGTGTATTGTTTGCTATCTCGGCTCTCTCATCCCCAGCCCAACAGGCGGCACGAGCAATTTCAGTTCTACCTGTCGCCCCGGCGATTACGTTGGATGAAGCGATCAGGCGTGCGAAGGCGAACGAGCCGAGCTTCGCAGCGGCTGTGGCGGCGAATGGGGTCAGCAAGCTCGATCGCTCGATCGCGCGTTCGGCGTTGTTGCCAACCGTTACTTATCTCAACCAATTTCTTTACACCCAGGGGACTGGGGCGCTCGTCCGGGACAATCCTGCTGGCACTCTTCCCACGCCGCGCTTTATCGCGAACAATGCTGTGCACGAGTACACCAGCCAGGGCGTGGTGAATGAGACGATCGGTCTGCAGCAGTTTGCGGCCGCTTCACGGGCTTCGGCTGCCGCCGCCGTCGCAGCCGCAAATCTTGAAATTGCGCGCCGGGGTCTAGTGTCCACAGTAGTCGGGCTCTTCTATGCTTCGCTGATTTCAGACAATAAAGTTGCCGTCGCCATCCTCGCGCTTGCACTCGTCTTCGGAGTACTGCTGGCAGAGTTCCGTAACTTCTCCGCGCCCATCGCCATCCTCACAAGTTCTGTTCTTTCCATCACCGGGGTCGTCGTCGCATTGCTCATCACCGGCACAAACTTCAATGTCGCCAGCTTCATGGGCCTCATCATGGTCATCGGCATCGTCGCGAAGAACGGCATCCTTCTACTCGACGCCGACGAAAAATCGCGTGCCACCGGAGTCAACGCTCGCGATGCCATGTTGCACGCCGCACAGCGCCGCCTCCGCCCCATCATGATGACTGCGATAGCCGCCATCTGCGGAATGCTGCCGCTGGCGTTCGCTCTCGGGTCAGGATCGCAGATGCTCCAGCCGCTAGCCATCGCCGTCATCGGCGGCCTCCTACTGTCGATCCTTCTCAGCCTCATCGTTACGCCGGTCGTCTATTACTACCTCACCAGCCATCGCAAGCTCGAAGTCGAGGAGTACGCCCTGTGATGATGCCTCCTGTCAATGTGGTCGGAGTTGAGTTCCAGATGATCTCGGTAAGACAGATGATGAAGCAGAGACAAAACCCTTCCAGACATATCCTGCTTTCTGCCACCTGAATCAATCTTCATCTATGCTTCATTGCAACTTTACTCTGCAGGATAGAGCATAGGAAGGCTATGTCAATCTTGTCCCACGTTTCATCCACCGAAGCTGTCCCGCCGACCACCCCCGAGCGCAAACAACCGATACTGGGACGCGTCACCGCATTCTTCGTCTTCCTCTTTGAGAAGATCATGCCGGATCCTTTCGTCTTTGCGATCCTGCTCACCTTCATCGCATCGGTGCTCGCTTTCATCTTCGCTCCCAACGCTGCCCCGCGCCAGATCGCTGTCGCATGGTATGCCGGAGTCTTCAACCTCTTCACATTCGCCTTCCAGATGGTCATCATGCTGGTAGCCGGCCACGCGTTAGCCAGCGCCCCCGCCATCCGCCGGCTGCTCGCGCGTATCGCCGGAATTCCCCGCTCGCCCGCTGACGCCATCTCGCTCATTATCGTGGTCTCCATGGCCGCTTCATGGCTCAACTGGGGACT
>DATCDL010000526.1:0-8700 GCA_036510715.1 Acidobacteriaceae bacterium | reverse complement strand
CGATGTTGTTATGTCATATTTTCCGGTCTTGGGTAGCATTGTCGGGACTGTGGGAGGTATATGGGATCGAAAAATTGTCGGAGTCCCCCCTTGGCAAGACTGAAGTAATTCGATTTAGTTACTAAATTAATGATATCTGCTTCAAGGTGGGTTTATATGTCATATCATTTATAGATGGAATAATTGTAATGGTTATAAGGAATAGCTTGACAGCTTCAGGTCGCATTGCGTAATGTTACCGTCGCACTACTAAAGTCGTTCAAGTCTTCACTGAAGTTCGTTCCCAAAGAGGATGGCCGTGTGTCTGCATGAAGGTGAGCAGGGGACGCGGTCTTATCGGACGCTGGTGTGTGATTTGCATAAAGGTACGGGCAACATTCACGGAGGAGTTGGCATGAAGAGTATTGGATTTTATGTAAGGGCATCGCTGCTTGCGTTGGCCGTTTTCGCGCTGTTGCTATCGAGTCCGCATGCGCTGGCACAGGCAACTACCGGACAGATTATTGGAACGGTCACTGATCCGACGGGTGCGGCGATTCCGGGGGCGAAGATCACCATTACGGACGTGTCCAAGGGGACGACGTCCACGTTGACGAGTAATGGTGCTGGAGAATTCGCGCAGGCACAACTGATCCCGGATACGTATACGGTAAAGGTGGAAGCGCCGGGGTTTCAGGGCTTCAGCCGGCAGGGTGTGGTGGTGGTCGCCGACACAGCTGCGTCAGTGCCTGCAGTGCTGACGGTTGGAAGTTCATCGCAGACGGTGGAGGTGCTGGCTGACCAGGTGCCACAGCTGAAGACGGATCGCGCAGACGTATCGACGGTCTACAGCGCGCAGGACATTGAATCGTTGCCGATTCCAGATCACAACTTTGCCAACCTGCAGTTGTTGCTGCCGGGCGCGGTACAGCTGGGGTGGTCACACGCGGCGAGCGAAAACCCGCAGGGGTCCAAGCAGGTTCAGATTGATGGACAGGCATTCGGCGGCGTGAATTACACGCTGGATGGCACGGACAACCAGGATGCGATTCTGGGCATTATTGTCATCAACCCGAACTCGGACTCGATGTCGGATGTAAAGATTGCGACGCAGAACTACGATGCAGAGTTTGGCAAGGCTGTGGCGTCGGTCGATACGATTTCGACGAAGTCGGGCTCGAACCAGTTCCATGGGACGGCGTTTGACAACCGCGAGAGCTCGGCAAACCTTGCACGCGATTCTTTCACTCAGTCTGGCGCCATTCCGGCGGGCCAGAAGGGCCCAATTCCTGCGGGCCTGAAGAATCAATTTGGCGGATCGCTCGGCGGGCCAATTATCAAGAATAAGGTCTTCTTCTTCGGGGACTACCAAGGTGTCCGGCAGAAGGTAGGCGTCTCGAATAATCAGACGGTGCCGACGACGCATTTGATTACGTCGTGCCTTAGCTCAGCTGGCTGCGACTTCAGCGAGTACATTGCGTACGGTAAGACACTCGAAACGGCTACGAGTCCTGCGAACCCATTCCAGGTCTACGATCCAAACCAGGGTGGAGCAGCCGTGAGTACTATTCCGGCCGCCGAGCTTTCGCCAACGGCGCTTACGCTGTTCAAGCTGTTGCAACCGTACGCGCCCAATACGGCGGGCAGCAATGGTGGTTTGTCGAACAACTACAACGGAAGCGGAACGGGTCTTTTCAACAGCGATCAATGGGACGTTCGCCTTGATGCGACGTTGAGCCAGAATATGCATGCGTTCGGGCGCTTCAGCCGCTTCACCGATACGCTGACCGGTAAGACGATGTTCGGTGTCGCGGGCGGTGCTGGCTTTGGTCTTGGGGGCTACGGCGGAACGTCCAACGGCGCGAACGACAGTTTGGCACTTGGAACGGACATAGCTCTAAACCCCACGTTGGTGACCGAAGTGCGGCTGGGCTACTTCCGCTACAACATCCTGACGCACAAGTACGACACCACGAATGCAAACCTGCCGATCCAGGGTGAGAACATCAGCGGTACGGGTGCGAACTCGGCGCTAACAGTTGCTATTGACTTTGGAGCGCCGGATCTCAACATCGCAGACCTGAACGTGACGAACCCCACCGCGGGTCCGAACAACGGCACGGGCCAAGGCGCGCAATATGGAGCAGGTCTGAATGTCGATCGCTGCAACTGCCCACTCACTGAACGTGAAGATCAGTTCCAGATCGTGAATAACTGGACGAAGACAATCGGGACACACTCCATCAAGTTTGGTGTGGATCTGCGGTATGCGCGTAACCTGCGGGTGCCGAGCGATAACGACCGGACCGGCATCAACAACTTCGGACCTGGACCAACGTCGAACGGTACGAGCGGTGGTCTTGGCTTCGCGACGTTCGTTCTGGGTGATGTGACTGCATACAATCGTTATGCGAGCACGTCTACGAATGCGAAGGAGTTCCAGAAGCGAGATTTCTTCTTTGTGCAGGACACCTGGCGCACGACTCCAAAGCTGACGCTCAACCTGGGTATGCGGTACGAGATGTACTTCCCGGAGGATGTGAACGGCAAGGGTAATGGTGCCTTGTTAAACCTCGACACCGGGTACATCAACGTTGCCGGGTATGGCGGTATCGGCACAAATATGGGTGTTGCGATCGCGAAGAACACTTACAATCCGCGACTTGGTGCGGCATATCAAATCAATCCGAAGACGGTTATCCGGATGGGATATGGACGGAGTTTCGATCTGGGCGTGTTTGGATCGGAGTTTGGCCACGTGGTGACGCAGAATCTTCCGGTGCTGGTGAACCAATCGATCAACGCGACGGGCGGAACGAATACGTATGCGTTCCAACTCGACAACCCGGCAAGCACGCAGGGTGGACTGGCAACGGGTCTGTCGAATTATGTTCCGGTAGCACCGGACGCAAATGGGCATATTGTGAATCCGGGTGCTTCGGTGAATACGAAGGCTCGTCCTTTTACAGAGCGGTTGCCGACACTGGATGCGTGGAACCTTACGGTAGAGCGTTCGCTCACACCAACGCTGTCGTTGACGGTGGGGTATGTGGGGAACAAGGGAACGCATACTCTGAGCGATGGTGATGGCAACAACACGAACCCGAATGAGTCGGCGATCAATCTGCCGGCAGTGTATAGCTCGATCCCTGGGCTGGCCCTGCATTATGTACCGGACAACAAGACGACGCCAACACTCGGAGGCGGTGACTGCGTGTCAGGCTGCAGTAATCCGATTCAGACCACCGGACCGCTCGCAGGTGCGGTGGCAAATCAAACTCTGCTGCAGCGCTACGTGGGCGGAACGTTGCCCGCTTGCGGCGGACCGTGCGGTTGGACGCAGGGCATAAGCTACTACGGGGACAATCAGAATACCCACTACAACGCGCTCCAGGTTACGCTGGCACAGACTTCGTGGCATGGGTTGTCCGGAACATTGAACTATGCCTATCAGCGCGCAGCGGACGCGGCGGGCAGCTACTCTACATGGAGCCACTCGGCTGTGTGGGGCAATGATAGCAATGTTCGCCGGAGCGTCTGGACGGGCTATGCGTTGTACAAGCTACCGTTCGGCAGGGGGCAAACCTTCATGGGCGACTCCAAGGGGTTTGTCAATCAACTGGTCAGTGGGTTTGAGTTCAGTCCGACGGTCGTATATCAAAGTGGACTACCATTTACGCTGTCGTTCAATGGATGCGGTGCTGACATACCCGGTGACGCTCCATGCTATGTGGATGGCAATTCTTCCGCGCTGAAGACAGGGAAGAGCGGCTCCCCGAATGCGGGACTGGCATGGTACCAAGCACAGACAATCGGCTCGACGTTCACTGATCCGGGCCTGGATACGATCGGCAATGGTGGACGTAACAACGCTTGGGGTCCTTACTTCTTCAACTCTGATATGTCGGCGATGAAGAACTTCACGATCAGGGACCGGTATACGCTGCAGTTCCGGGCGGATGCCTATAACGCCTTCAACCATATCAACTTCGGATTGCCGAGCGGGAATATCGAGAGTGTTGGAAACATAACATCGGGCCCTGGACCTGGCGGCACGGCTAACCCGCGCCAGATGCAGTTTACGGCGCGTCTCCAGTTCTAATGGCTGTCTGACTACCAAGGGTGGGAGGAGAAACTTCCTCCCACCTTCATTTTTTGTATTAGCGTTGATGCTGTGGCACCCGGGGACCATGCAGGATGATGAGTTGTCTGAGTCGATGGTTGCGGTGGGGCGGGGTATTGGCGGTGGCTGGTTTATGTAGTTGCGCCATTGCACAAAGTTCTGCGGCTGGCGCGCAAAGTTCTGTGGTGACTCAATCTGCGGGAGGCGCGGTACCGGCGGCGGCGGATCCTGCGGCGACGCTGAAATCTCTGCGGCACAGTATTGACACAGGCCATTCCGCTGATGCGCTGAAGAGGATTGCTGAACTGCGTGCGCAGAATACCGCGATCTCCGGTCTGAGTCGCGTCGAGGGGCTGGCGCGCTATGCGCAGTCGGAGTTGAAGCTGGCGGACGTCGCGTTTGCAGCGGCTCTGAAGGAGGATCCGAACGACGTCGAATCCGCGCAGATGCGTGGGCTAACACTCTTCCGCCTGGGGCGTCCCGCTGAGGCGATCCCGCTGCTTGAGTTCGCGAGCTCGGAGGGGGGCCTGGTTAAGGCGGACCCGAACTATATTCTGGCACTCTGTTATATGGATACGCGGCGCTATGACGATGCGCGCCACGCGTTCGCAGCACAGTTTGGGTTTGCGCCGGATAGTGCCGAGGCTTATCTTGTTGCAGCGCGGATGTTGCTGCGACGCGAGTATCTGCCGATCGCGCAGAGTTATGCGCAGAAGTCGATCGAGCTGGAGCCGGAACTGCCGTTGGCTCATGAACTTCTTGGCGAGATTGCGCTGGCTGGCAATCATCTGGATGATGCTATTGCTGAATTCGAAAAAGAGAAGGCGCACAACCCGCTAGAGGGTTCTATTTATGATCGTCTCGGCGACACATACGATCGCGCAGCGCGGTACGACGATGCGCAACGCAGCCTGCAGGAGGCGATTCTGCTTGAGCCGAACTCCACGGGGCCGTACATTCTGCTGGGGAAGACCATGCTGAAGAAGGGTGACCCGATTGCCGCAGTGACGTATCTGGGGCGTGCGGTGCAGATGGATCCGGCCAACTATATAACGCACAGCTTGCTGGGCCAGGCCTACCGTGCGATGGGTCGCAGCGAGGACGCGGCTCGAGAGACGATGACCGCGCAGAAGCTCCAGACGGCTTCGGAGCCGAAGCTCGAAAACGTACACTGAGGCCAGGTCTAAGATGATGCTGCGGATCAGGTTCCGGTACAGCATTACGTGTTTCATTTTTGCGTATGCGTTCGTTGGTGGAGCGCATGGGCAGGACTTGCCACCGATGAGACCGCCGCCTATTGGCACGGTAAGTGCACCTGCAAAAGGCGCGGACACGGAGCCAATCTACCAGGCTGCCAGCACAAGGCGCATGCAGGAGCGGCTGCGTGCAATTTTTGCAGGCACGGATTGGAGGCTCGACCCCAGTAAGCCTGCGATGCGGGTGGAGTACTACTCGGAGTTGTTGATCAAGAACAAGCTTTCGCTGGAACAGGACACACTGGTGCGTGAGCAGCTTGCACGCGAGATGCTTGGCGCTGGCGATAGTGAAGGCTCAATCCGGGAGCTTGAAGAGGTGCGTCGGCGCTGGCAGCGTGCTCAACGAAACATGCCTACCGAGGGTGTGAAACAGCTTGGCAAGGATCTCGCGATTTCGTACCTGCGGCTTGGCGAGCAAGAGAACTGCTCGATGATGCATGGCCAGCGCGCCTGCTTGTTTCCGTTGCGAGCGAGCGCCGTACACAAGATGCCTCGCGGAGCTGAGGGTGCCGTTCGGGAACTCACGGCATTGCTTGAAAATGATGCTGCAGACACGCAGTCACAGTGGCTGTTGAACGTCGCGTATATGCAGCTTGGACGGTACCCGAAGGATGTTCCGCCTCGCTGGCTTATTCCTGCGAGCCGCTTCGAATCTGATGCGAAGCTGCCTGAGTTCGCGGAGGTTGCGGCGTCTTCTGGCGTCGACATTGTGGGCCATGCGGGTGGTGTGCTTGTCGAGGATTTCGATGGCGACGGGCTGCTCGATATTATGGTGAGCTCGTCCGGGCCGCTCGACCAGATGCACCTGTTTCACAATAACGGTGACGGGAGCTTCACGGACGTAACGCGCAAGTCTGGACTGATGGGCGAGACGGGGGGGCTGAATCTGGTGGTGACGGATTACAACAACGACGGCCATCCGGACGTGCTGGTGCTTCGCGGCGGATGGTGGGGGAAGCAGGGATGCTATCCGATGTCGCTGCTACGGAATAATGGGAATGGAACGTTCGACGATGTTACGGAAGAGGCTGGGCTCATGTCTCTTGCACCAACGCAAACTGCGGCGTGGGCAGACTTCGATGGCGACGGGTGGCTCGACCTGTTTGTCGGACACGAGAGTACAGCAGGCGATTCGCATCCTTCGCAACTGTTCCATAACAATCACGATGGGACGTTCACGGAGATTGGAGCAGCGAGTGGGCTCGCTGCATTGGGCTTCGTCAAGGGTGTTGCGTGGGGCGACTACAACAACGATGGCCGTCCTGACCTTTACGTCTCGGTCATGAATGGCAAGAATCATCTGTTTCGTAATGACGGGCCGCGCGATGCGAGGGACACCCGCAAAGGCTGGCGCTTCAAAGATGTGACTGCGGAGGCTGGAGTGGCAAAACAGAGTAACAGCTTTGCTACCTGGTTCTTTGACTACGACAACGATGGCTGGCCTGACCTCTTCGTCGCAGGGTATTCGCTCCAATCCAGCGCGGATATCGGGGCGTTTGAGATGGGTCTGCCCGTGTCGGCGGAGAAGCCGAAGCTCTATCGGAATATGCATGACGGCACCTTCCGTGATGTGACCTCCGAGGTGCATCTGGATCGCGCGATCCTTACGATGGGCGCGAACTTCGGCGACCTCGACAATGATGGATGGCTCGACCTTTACCTTGGCACTGGTGACTCTACGTACGAGTCGCTGCTACCCAATCGCATGTTTCGTAATGATGGCGGGCATCGCTTCGAGGATGTGACTACGGCCGGCGACTTTGGACATTTGCAGAAGGGGCATAGTGTGGCGTTTGCTGAGCTTCGTCGCACAGGTGAGGAGGATGTGTTTGAAGAGATGGGTGGCGCGCAACCAGGGGACAGTTTTCAGAGCGCGCTCTATCGTAATCCTGGAAACAGTAACCACTGGATCACGCTGAAGCTCGAAGGTGTTCGATCGAATCGCGCGGCGTTTGGTGCTCGTATCGATGTTGCTGTGCAGCCAAAGAGCGGCGGCCTCCGTCATATCTATAGAACTGTTGGTTTTGGTTCGAGCTTTGGGGGCAGTCCACGTGAACAGCACATTGGTATTGGTGCATCTACCGGCATTGCTGAGATTACTGTGACGTGGCCTGCGACCGGTGTTGTTGACCATATTCATAAGATTGCGTGCAACCATCGTTACCATTTGCGCGAAGGTGAGGGGCAGTTGCATTTGATCGCGGAGCACTGATATGCGGTGTTGGCCACTGTGTCGCTGGCTCACTATACTTAGCCCGAAGGAAGTGAATTGAAATGATCTGGACCAGGCGTGGATTTGTGAAGTCGCTCTCGAGCGCAGCGCTGGTGCTGTCGTTTGAAGATGTCTTGAAGCTTTCACTCCACGCGCAGGAGGCTGGGGTGCCGCAGCAAATCGGGCCACGTGCGGCATACGATACACAACCGCGTTCGGCGAAGATGCTGCCATCGCCGGTGCTTGGAACTCCGCTGGGGTACAGTTTTATCGATGTCGCAAGAGAAAGCGGGCTGCACACAAAAACCATCTATGGCGACGAGCACAAGAATCGGTTTCTGCTGGAGACCACGGGTTGTGGCGTGGCATTTTATGATTTTGATCAGGATGACTGGCTCGATATTTTCATGGTGAATGGAACGCGGCTCGAAGGCTTTCCAAAAGGGGAGGAGCCGATCAGCCGTCTCTTCAAAAATAATCGGGACGGGACGTTCACGGATGTTACCGCGAAGTCGGGGATGACGCGCTCTGGATGGGGACAGGGTTGCTGCGTCGGTGATTACGACAACGACGGCTACGACGACCTGTTTGTGAGCTACTACGGCCAACCTATTCTGTATCGCAATCATGGGAATGGGACGTTCACCGACGTTACAGAGAAGGCCGGGCTGACGCAAAGTAAGATTCGCTGGAACTCGGGATGTGCGTTTCTGGACTACGACAAAGATGGACACCTCGATCTTTTCGTCGCGAACTATATTGACTTTGACATCAAGACGGCGCCGTTACCGGAAGCCGCGGGATGCTCGTATAAGGGCATCCAGGTCGCCTGCGGACCGCCCGGACTTGAAGGCGGTAAGAACATTCTGTATCACAACAATGGTGACGGAACCTTCACCGACGTGTCCCAGAAAGCGGGTATGTGGGACACGATTGGAACCTATGGTTTGTCGGTTACAGTCGCCGATCTGGACAACGATAGCTGGCCGGATATCTACGTTGCGAATGATTCCACTGCAGCAACTTATTACCAGAATCAGAAGGATGGAACCTTTAAGGATGTTGCGATTGAGGCGGGCATCGCTTACTCTCCTGACGGAAAACCGCAGGCGGGCATGGGAGTTGCGGTA
>DATCDL010000525.1:0-5111 GCA_036510715.1 Acidobacteriaceae bacterium | reverse complement strand
CCCGCCACGTCGACCGCCTCGGCTACACCCGCCTCTGGTACTCCGAGCATCACGCCATGGACCTGCTCGCCTGTACCGCGCCCGAGATCCTCGTCGTCCGCGCCGCCGCCGAGACCACCCGCATCCGCGTCGGCTCCGGCGGCATCATGCTCCCGCACTACTCCGCCTTCAAAGTCGCCGAAGTCTTTCGCACCCTCCACGCCATGTTCCCCAACCGCATCGACCTCGGCATCGGCCGCGCTCCCGGCGGCGGCCAACTCGAAGCCTATGCCCTCCGCCGCAACCGCGACGCCGCCCAAAAAGACGACTTCCCCCAGCAGCTAGCCGAGCTCCGCGCCTTCCTCCACCCCGAGCGCTGGGCCGCCCATAGCGCCCGCGGTCCGGAGTTGGAGGCCACCCGCGGCGAACACCCCTTCAGCCGCATCCGCGTAGCACCCGACGCCCCCGGAGCTCCCGACATCTGGCTGCTCGGCTCCTCCATGTGGTCCGCCGTTACAGCCGCGCAGGAGGGCCTCCCCTACGCCTTCGCCCACTTCTTCTCCCCCATCCAAACCCGTCAGGCCATCGAGTACTACCAACGAAACTTCATCCCCTCCGCAACCGGGATCAGCAATGGGCTCCAGCCCACTGAACCAGACCGGACTAGCAGCGGGCTCCAGTCCATGGAATCAAATCGGATTAGCAGTGGGCTTCAGCCCACTGAATCTAAATCCACCACAGACTCGGGCTTTAGCCCTGGAGGAGACGACCGCGCCGCCCCCGAAGCCACCCTCGCCATCGGCGTCATCTGCGCCGAAACACAACAGGACGCAGACCACCTCCACGCCTCCGTCCGCCTCCTCCAGCGCCGCATCCGCATGGACGACCGCCGCCCCGTCGCCACCCCCGAAGACGCCCTCCGCGAGTTCGCAGCCCTCCCCGCCGCACCCAACCCACTCCTCCCCTTCACCGCCGGCAGCTTCGACGCCCCCGAAGACAACGAGTGGCCCCGCTACATCGTCGGCACCCCCGACCGCGTAGCCACCCAACTCCGTAACCTCGCCGAAGAACTTCACCTCAACGAACTCATCATCAACACCATCACCCACAACCACGAAGCCCGCAAACGCAGCTACACGCTCCTCGCCGAAGCAATCGGCCTCGAAGTCGCAGCCTGACAAACCCCGGACTCAATTGCTCGAGGGTGGCTCGACGTGGTCGACGACCATTACGTCTACTTGTTCCTTGCTCTGAATCAGGGCGAGTCCCAGGTCGCCCTTGAGCGCTAACTTGAGGACCGCAACCGGGTCGGGTCTCACATCGGATCGCTCCATATCTACGTACGGCGTGAAGTCAATCGCGAAATCGTAGCGGCCTGGAAGACCGGTGCCGTCAGTAAGTGGAGCATTCAGTGGATCGGAGAGATAGTCAGCGAGCTCGTGCATGGTGACAGATCGTCCGACCATTCCAGTCGCACTGTTTTCGTGGTGCATCTCTCCACCCGCAGCAGAGGGATGCATCTTGATGCCGCTCTTTGCGACGGTGAGGGTATAGACGCGCATTTCTTTCTTTTCAACATGGAATGCAAGTTTGAATCGCTCGCTAAGAAGAGTGCGGAGCATGATCTGCATTTGTTCCTTGGTGGCATTTGGATCTGTCTTCGCGGTGATATCGTAATGCACAGCCGTGAGGGAGGCCGGCCCAGTGACGAGCGCCTGCGATGTCCCATAGGCCCACTGTATGCACGTGCTGACGGTAACGTCGCGCATCCTCAACGTGCCATACGCAACCTCGGTTTTTCCATTGCGCTCGAACTTTACCTCTGCGCCACTGGGGTGGATCGCCGCAACATCGAAGGAGGCTTGCGCAAAGGCAGATTTCGCAACTGGGACGGTACTGAAAATAATCATCATGGCAAAAAGGAACGCGCGCGCCACGATTCGCCTTGCAACGGTGTGCTTGAGCATGCGGCGTCTCCATTCTCGAGCTGCACAGAGTTGTACGAGGAGCGCGTGATCTTTGTTCCGCTATCGGTATCGCCACCGTCAGCACTTATCCGCATTCACTGTGTAAAGCTACTTGGGAGTAGCATGCTTTGGGGAATAAACTTAGAGCTGGATGACACATAACTACGACATCCTCATCGCCGGTGCCGGACCCGCAGGCTGCGCCTCGGCCTACGACCTCGCCCAGGCCGGCAGGCACGTCCTGCTCCTCGACAAGCGCAACTTCCCGCGCCACAAACCCTGCGCCTGCGGCCTCACCCACAAGACCCTCAAGGCCCTCCGCTACTCCGTCGACCCCGTCATCGAGCGCGTCTGCCACGAGATCATTCTCGAACCACCCACAGAGCCAAACTCTCGCCGTGCGCGCAGCACTCGCGTCAAGACCCGCAACCCGATCTGCGCCATGGCCGTCCGCGAGCGCTTCGACAGCTTCTGCCTCCAGCAAACCCTCCTCGCCGTACGTCAGGGAGGCAGCATCGAGCTCCGCAAGATCGACCGCATCGCCGCCCTTCGCGAACTCCCCGACTTCATCGAGCTCGACGTCTTCACCTCCCGCGGCCTCGAAACCCTCCGCGCCCCCATCCTCATCGGCGCCGACGGCTCCAACGGCCAAACCCGCCGCCTGCTGCGTCACGACAGCCACGGCACCCAACTCTCGCCGTCCGCGCAAGACTCCGCGCAGGACTCCGTGCAGGACGACGACGGCTTCGCATTAGAAGCCACCGTTCCCTACACCTCTCTCCCCGCAACCCTCCCCAACGGCGGTGACCCCCACGACCTTGTCTTCGACTTCGCCCCCCTCCCCGGCGGCTACGGCTGGCTCTTCCCCAAGGCCGACCACATCAACATCGGCGTAGGAGCCTTCGCCCCCGCGACCGGCGCATCTCACGCTCAGATCAAGCAAGTCACCCGAGCACTCCTCCTCACCTACGCGCAGCAAAAGCTCGGCGTCACCACCCTCGCGCACATCGCCGGCCAGCAACTCGGCATGGGCGGACACAACTACATCCCCCGCGGCCGGGTCCTCCTCGTCGGAGACGCCGCCGGTCTCGTCGACCCACTCACCGGCGAAGGCATCCACTCCGCCATCGTCAGCGGCCAGGCCGCCGCCGCCGCCATCCTCTCCAACTCCACCAACATCGCCGCCGCCTACGCTCGCGAACTCGCCCCACTCCAAGCGACGCTCGCCTTCTCCCACCGCGCCGCCCGAGCCTTCTACGCCCAACCCGAGCGAGGCTTCAAAGCCATGCGCCTCCCCTTCATGCGCTCCCTCATCTTAAAAACCTACGCCGATGGCCTACCCCACACCCTCCTCCTCACCGCCCTCGCCAAACTCACCACCTAGCCCCAGCCTTAGCCTTTCACTACCCTCTGCCTCACTCAAACCGCGGCAGATGCTCCACATCGCCCGCCGGCACAGACTCCGTCGGCCCACCCGCCTTCACCCACGCCCTCAGACCGCCCTGGATCACCTTGGTCTCACAGTTTTCCTGCTCCAGCATCCGCGCCACGCGCATGCTCGTCGCCTCGCGCGCACACGAGCAATACAGATAAATCTCGCACTCCGGCTGCATGAATGCGCGCAAAGCATCCAGCTCTTCCTTCAGCCGGCTGGGTTCGATGCGGATCGAGTTCTTGATCCGCATCATCCCCGGATCGTAGTAGCCATGCGAGCGCACGTCCGCGATGATCATCAGGCGGTCGTGTGTGGACGTGCGCAGTCGTTCAAACAGGTCGGCAGCAGCAATCTTCTCGATCGCTGAAAATCTTGAATCGCGCAGCGAGCTCAACACCAGCCACAGAATATAAAGCACGACAATCGCGCCCATCGTCGCGGCTGTTATATGTCCAACGCGTTGAACCGATCGCACCAGTTCACGCAGGAACGGCGCGAACAGAAATCCGGCGAGGCTCCACCCTGCGGTGTACAACAAAACGCCCAGGCCATCGAGCGTAAGGAATCGCCGCAGCTTCATGTTGAGGCTGCCCGCCAGCGCAGCCGCGACCGTCGCCAGCCCCGGCACAAACTTCGCAATCAGCAGCGTCTTCGATCCTCGCTTGTAAAACGATCGCGCCGATCCAAAAATACAATCCTCGGGATTGAGGCTGAACCTGCAGATCCCCGCCAGCAGCCACCATCCCGTATAGCGTCCTCCGAGGAACATCAGCGTGTCGCCCGCCAGCGCCGATCCCCACGCGCACAGGATCACCACCCCAAGGTTCAACGATCCACCATGCGCCGCCGCGCCCGCCGTCAGCAGCACCACCGACACCGGCAGCGGCAGACCGCAACACGTGACGAACAGAACGATCGACGTCACCGCATACCCATGGTGCGCAATGACGCCCAGCAGGTTCATCGTCGGACATCTCCCATGGGTCCCACCCTATTCTACGTAGCCGCTAGCTCTTGGATGCAGCCGGCGGTCAGCGCGTCGCACGCCTCAGAACTGCAGCCGAACTCCCAACTCAAGTTGCCGCTCTCGACTCATGCCCGTGGTCGACGAACTCGGCGTCCCAAACGGCATCGTCGTAGTCAACCCCTCCGTCGCAATCGCCGCCGCATCCTGAAAGATCAGCGGAGTCGGCGCTCCAGGGCTCACTGGCGTGCCCAGAAGGAACGCTCGCGTTTGAACGCTGGAGATATTCTGCTCATTAAGCAGGTTGAAGGCTTCGGCAAACGCGTTCAGATGAAGCCGCGCCCCTGCGCGAAACTCGCGTCCCAGCCGCAGATCGACCTTGCCCAGCGGTGCCAGTCGTAGTGTATTGCGGCCAATCGTCGGCAGATACGTTGCTCCGCCGGACCCATTGATAGACTCGCGCCCACCGCTCAGATGCGGTCCGCCAAAGATTTGGTAGCTATAGGGCCTGCCGCTGCCGCCACTGCCAATCGCCGCAGCGCGCCAGCCATCCAACATCAGGCGTACCACCTTCGGACCCCGGCTCACGCTGACCCCATACTCCAGACTCCCCACGAAGCGCTCCGGATACTGCTGGTTCGACAACCCCTTGTCATAGCCGTTGTGGAATGGATCGAACTGCCCGTCGTGCCCCGGTGTAGCTGAACCCTGCGGAGCATAGTCGATCGCTCGCGAGAAGGTATAACTCCCATGCAGCGCAAGCGAG
>DATCDL010000524.1:0-3756 GCA_036510715.1 Acidobacteriaceae bacterium | reverse complement strand
GGCGGCGTGCTGGCATCAGCGACGAGCTTCTTCCTGCTGAGCAATTTCATGGTGTGGACGAGCGCGTCTGCTTTGGGAAGTGTGATGTATCCGCACAGCATGGCCGGGTTGGCTAGCTGCTATGCGGCAGCGCTGCCATTCTATGGGAACGATTTGATGTCGACGGGGGTCTTCGCCGCGGCGTTCTTTGGGCTGCCGGTGATGGTTTCGCGACTGGCGGAGATCAAGGACTCGATGCACCAGCCTACCGTGTAGAGGCGAAGGGCTGTAAGAAAATGAAGGCCGCGCTGAGTGCGTGGCCTTTTGTCGTTGGTGCGGGATTAGACCTCTTCTTCTACGGGGAGGGGAATTCCTTTGCGTCGGTCGAAGACCTTGCGGACCATGTAGAAGACCAGCCAGAGTAGTGCGGCGAGGGCTACTCCAATTACAAGATCAAGGTGTTGATGGACTACGTGGCGGAGGGAGCGGATGAGGGTGGGTCCGAACCAGATGGTGAGCAGCGAGCAAACAAGGAATTGGGTGAGCTTGCCGCAGAAGATGGCCAGTAGGAAGGGAAGGGTCCTCATCTCGAAGACCCCGGCGGCGAACTCAAAGAGCTTGAGAGGGGTAGGGGGGGGGAGCATCGCCGGGATCATTATGGCGAGAAACTCCTGCCTCTCGAAGCGATCGCGGATGCGCTCGTAGCGATCGCGGTTGATGCGCTTTAACAGGAAGAGTTCACCTCCGGCACGGCCGATGAAGAAGGGGACGAGCGAGCCGACAGCGGAGGCAACCGCGGCTACAAGACTGTACAGGAGAAAGCGCTCGTGGTTCACGGCGACATAGCCGATAATGACACCGTCCATGGAGACGGGGATGGGGATCAGTGCGGAGTCAATCAGGGCAAGGCCAGCGACTCCCCAGATGCCGAGAGGCTTGAGGACTGTCAGCAGGAGTAGGGAAAACTTATGCAGAAGAGCGATGGGTGCCAGTTTCACGGAGTCTTTATTCTATCGTTTCCGTGCCCTGGGGGATGTCCGGTCCTGAATGTTCGGTGTTCCCCGCGAGTAGGTCGAGGGCGTGGGGGAGGAGCGGAAGAACCGCGCGGAGGGAACTCTCGGCACCGCGGGGATTACCGGGGAGATTGAGGATCAGAGCTCCGCCAGTGACTCCGGGGATGCCGCCAGCGACGCCGCAGACGCCGCGACCAAGCGCTGCGTAGGGCGTGCGGCGAGTTCCTTCTTGGCGGATAAGCTCGGCGAGGCCGGGAACAAGTCGGTCGCAGACGGAGAGAGTGGCCTCGGGGGTGATGTCGCGGGGGGCGAGGCCGGTGCCACCGGTTGTCAGGATAAGGGCGGCGCGGGTGGCCGCGGCGTGCAGCGCGGAGATGAGCAGGTCGGGATCGTCGGGGACGATGATGGTGTCGAGGAGTTGTGCGCCGGCCTCGGTTACGAGGTGGGCAAGGGCCGGTCCAGAGAGGTCGACCTGGGTGCCGGCGGAACAGCGGTCGCTGACGGTGATAACAATGGCGGTACGGCCGGCGAGGGTTGGGGGGGGCTGCATGTCTCAAGAATAGATGGGAGTGCGCGGAATGTCTCTGGAGATGAGAAAATAGTAAGGCCAGCGTCTTTTTGGTCTGGTGATTCGCTGCGGCGGACGCAACCTTCGCCGTGGTTGATTCGTCACAGACTAACGACCCGATGCCCATCACACCACCACAGATCGATCCAGAACTTCCACGGCCCGAAGCCGAAGCCCCTAAGGGTGGAATCCGCGAGAACGAAGGAGAGACGGTATCTAATGCTGCGACGTCGGTTGTGCCGCATGATGCTGAGGGGCGGTCGGTTACGGCGCCGGTGCGGATTCGCACCAATCGGTACGGCGAGTTGGAAGCGCATGAGCTCATCCATCTGCTGGACACGATTGAGGATGAACGTGCACGCGGAAGGTTTCGCGAGTCGATCTACATTTCGATGTTCATCTGGCTGGCGATCGCGTGGGTAGCCTTTTATGGCCCCAAGTACCTTTGGCACTCTCCGCAATTGATCAGCCCGACGGAGGCACTGCAGCAGCAGGAGATGGTGCGGTTAAATGCTCCGGTGTTGCCGCACCACATGTCGGAGGCGCCCCCGAAGATTGATCGGGGAACGCTGAATAAGCTCCGGACGATGGAGTCGAAGCGCTTGCCAGCGCCGGTGCCACCCACGCAGCAGGCTCCTCCGATGGCTATGCAGCCGACACCCGAGGTTCCGACTCCAGCGATGCCGCAACCGGTGGCACCGCGCCCAATCCCGCGCGCATCAGCGCCCGTACCGGAGGCCCCGTTGCCGCAGGCACCCACCCGGCCAAACTTCAGCACAGGAGGGTCTGCGAGCCAGGAGATGCAACAGGCAATGCACGGTTCCGCGCACGCTGGTAGCGGTGGAAGCGTGGGGATAGAAGGCGGCACTGGGAGAGGCGCGGCACTCGGGCAAGGTGTGGATATTCTTTCCGACACTCAGGGTGTCAACTTCCAGCCATATCTGCAGCGTATTCTGCGTCAGATTTACGAACAGTGGATTCCGCTGATTCCAGAAGAGGCCCAGCCGCCGCTGAGCAAACAGGGTGCGACACTGATTCGCTTTACGATTAATGCGGATGGAACGATTTCAGCGATGCATCTGGACGGATCGACCCATGACGACGCGCTAAACCGTGCAGCCTGGGGTTCGATTACAGGGGTGGGACAATTTCCGCCGCTGCCGAAGGAGTTCCACGGACCGAATCTGGAACTGCGCATCCATTACCTGGTGAACAAGCAGACGGAGTAGCAGGATGTATAGCTTTGAGCGCGAGCCTCGTGCAGCGACACCGCGGAATCCTGAGCCGACGCGAGGAATTTTGCGTCAGCGTGCAGAGTTTCAGGCGTATCGTGCGGAACGCGAAAGAATCGAGCGCAGGAGCGCGCTGCGCGGATTGATTTTGCTTGCCGTCGTGGCGCTGGTGGGGAACATTGCGCGTGCTGGGCTCGATCTTGTATTCGTGCATGGCTGGTGGAGGCCCTAGTGCGTGAGCGCGGAGAGAACCAATATCCGCTGATGGTGGTGGCTGGGCCTACGGCGAGTGGAAAAACGGCGCTGGCGTTGCGACTGGCAGAACAGCTGGGTGGCGAGATCGTCAGTTGTGACTCTGTTGCGGTATACCGTCTGATGGAGATTGGCACAGCGAAGCCGACCCTGGAAGAACGTGCGCGAGTGACGCATCATTGCCTCGATTTGTATTGGCCGGACGAGGCGTGTACGGCGGGCGATTACGCTCGTCATGCGCGCGAGGCGATTGCGGGGATTCGCGAGCGGGGTCGGATTCCGATTGTTGCTGGGGGAACGGGTTTGTATCTTCGCGCGCTGCTGAAGGGACTGGCACCGGCGCCACAGCGGGATGACGCGTTGCGTGAGCGGCTGCGCGAACGGGTAGAGTGCAAAGGGTCGGCTTGGCTGCATCGCGTGTTGCAGCGCCTTGATCCGCGCGCCGCGAAGTTGATCCATGCGAATGATGTGCCAAAACTGATTCGGAGTATTGAGGTCACGCTGGCCGCTAGGCAGCCGCAGACGGAACAGTGGCAGGCTGGGCGGGATCCGCTGCGGGGGTATCGCGTGTTGCAGATAGGATTGGCGCCAGAGCGGAAACGGCTGTATGAGCGAATCAATGGGCGTGCCGCGGCAATGTTTGAGCGTGGACTTGTGGGGGAGACGGAGATGTTGCGGGAGAGGTTTGGGGAGGATTGTCTCGCTCTGGGGG
>DATCDL010000523.1:0-21735 GCA_036510715.1 Acidobacteriaceae bacterium | reverse complement strand
CTACTTCCAGAACTTTCTCGATCCCGGCTTCCGCACTGCGTCCAACTTTGAAGAATCTGATAAACCGTCGTTCGAGCAGTTTCTCTCACAACCAAGCACCTTGACCGACCACCTGCTCTGGCAACTTGGTTCGCTCTCGGTACGTGACAACGTCAAGACTGCAGTGGAACTCATCATCGGCAATCTGAACGAAGATGGCTACCTGACCGCAAGTGATGAGGAACTGGCGGAAGAGCTGCTGGACGCGATTGGCACCCCACCGCCTCACTTTGATCCGTTCGTGCTGATCGAGCAGGCTCGCGCCCTCGTCTCCCGCCTCGACCCGGCTGGCATCGGTGCCCGCGACCTGCGCGAGTGCCTCCTGTGGCAGATTGACGCGCAACGCCGCGAACTGCAGGCGGTTTCTGTTCGCCGCGCAAAGACGGACGCAAATATCTATCCAGAGGACCCTATCGTTCTGACCCTCGATATGGCTGCCCTGATCGTTCGCCAGCACCTGGCTCTGCTGCAGAAGAAGGACATGCGGGAGTTGGTGCGCCTCTGCCAGCGTTCGGCCGAGCGAGTGGAGGAGGCGGTCGAACTCATTCGGCAACTGGACCCGCGCCCCGGCCAGCGCTATAACCAGGACGAAACCCGTCTTATCGAACCCGATGTGGCCTTCGTTAAGCGCGAGGGTGAGTATGTTGTCGTCATGAATGAAGAGGACATGCCCGCGCTGCGCCTCAATAAGTCCTACCGCCGCATGCTCCGCGAAAAGACGGTCGACCGGGATGTCCGCGATTACGTGAAGGAACGCTATAAGTCCGCAATCCAACTCCTGCGGAATATCGAGCAGCGGAAGAATACCATCGTCCGCACTTGCGAGATCATCGTCCGCCGTCAGAGCGATTTTCTCGAACGCGGTGTTGAAGGCCTTCACCCGATGATGATCAAAGAGGTCGCTGAAGAGATCGGCGTACACCCCTCGACTGTCAGCCGCGCGGTCGCGAATAAATATGTACATACCGCACAGGGCGTGTATGAGCTAAGATTCTTCTTCTCTGAGGGAGTAGGTGGCCCTGAGGGTGGAGACCTGCCCCTACTTTTACTCAAGCGGCGCGTCAAAAAGCTTATAGAGGAGGAAGATCCCCGCAAACCGTGGACCGACGACTATCTCGCCGCCGAACTTCAGCGGCAGGGAATTCGGGTTACCCGCCGCACGGTTGCAAAGTATCGCGAAGACATGCAGATTCCCAGCACGCACCAGCGGCGCCAGCGTTAGACTAATCAGATCTATCCGCGGGACCCTTGGGGCGCATCTCAATAGGCTTAAGGCAGCCTCGACGCTGCAAGGAGAATGCTTCATGATCATTGAATACACTGGTCGTCATACGGTAGTTACACCAAAGCTCAAGACCCTCACTGAGGCTGGCATGGTTCGCATCGATCGCGTCACAAATCGTTGCACAAGCGCCCACGTTATTTTTACGGAGGACAAATACCGAAAGATTGCCGAAGTCAGTGTGCAGTGTCGCGGTGAAAAGCTGGTTGCAACCTGCGAGTCCACCGAGATGGAAACGGCTCTCCATGATGCGCTGCAAAAAGTGGAATTGCAGGCCGTTCGCTCCAAAGAACGCTTTACGACCGTTCGTGATCGTCCCAAGCCGCTGGCCGTGTAAACAGGGGGTGCTAGTCCGGCATCCTCTCGCGCGCCACGCGAGAGGATGCCAATGCTCGGACGGTGCTACGATTCATCCATGACACCCGCACCAAGGAAGGCTGCTGGCAAGCCAAACAAGCTACCCGCGAGGCCCCCTAAGCTCGCGAGCCCCAAGCCTGCGAAGAGGTCTGCAGCATCCAGCGATGGGGAGCCACGCGAGCTCGTGATCCTCACTGGCCTCTCCGGTGCTGGCAAGGCCTCCGCGCTCAAGACGTTCGAAGACCTCGGCTTCTACTCCGTCGACAACCTCCCGCTCGAACTCATACCCCGCTTCGCTGACCTCGTCGCCAAGTCCGCCGAGATCACCCACGCGGCCCTCGTCGTCGATGTCCGGGAGGGCAGCCGCCTCGAGCGCTTTCCCGCTATCCTCGCGAAAGTCCGCAAAGTTCTTCCAACTCGTGTCGTCTTCCTCGATGCCTCGGAAGAATCCATCGTTCGCCGCTTCTCCGAGACCCGCCGCCCCCATCCCCTTGGTCGTGCTGCCAAAGGGCCGGGCGAAACCGTCATCGCCTCCATCCGCGCCGAGCGCAAACGCCTCGACCCCGTCCGCAACGTCGCCGATATCCTGCTCGATACCTCGCGCTTCAACGTTCACGAACTCCGCGCTCACATCAACGCGCAGTTCACCCGAGGCGTTGGCAAGAACGATCGCAACCTCACCATCTCGATCACCAGCTTCGGATTCAAGAATGGGTTGCCCACCGACGCGGATCTCGTCTTCGATGTGCGATTTCTTCCCAACCCCCACTTCATCCCAGAATTCCGCAACTTAACCGGCAAGCATCCCAAGGTTGCTAAGTATGTTCGCCAGTTTCCTCAGACCCAGGAATTCCTCGACAAAGTCATTGAGATGCTCACCTTCCTTCTGCCGCATTACATCCACGAAGGCAAAAGTTACCTGACGATCGGCATCGGCTGCACTGGTGGTCAGCATCGCTCCGTCATGATCGCCGAAGAGCTAAAAAAGCGGCTCGCCACCGCAGGCTATCGCGCCAAATCCTCCCATCGCGACATGCCTCACTAGACCGCGTCGTTTCCTCTTCGCCAGCATCTAAAGTGGTGTTGTTTTAGAGGAGAAAAGATGCCAACAGAAACCCCGTCGACCGCAGAGATCGTTCGTTTCCATCAGACCGGCGATGCCGAAGTTCTGAAGTTGGAGATCGTTCCTACCCCCGAGCCCGCCGCCGGCGAGATCCGGCTTCGCGTCAAGGCCATCGGCCTCAACCGCGCCGAGGTCATGTTCCGCCGTGGTCAATACCTCGTGCAGCCGCAACTGCCTTCACTCATCGGCTATGAAGCGTCCGGCACCATCGAGGCCGTCGGCCCCGGCGTCGACACCAGCCTGATCGGCAAGACAGTCAGCACCGTTCCTGCATTCCCCGCGGACAAATACGGCGTCTACGGCGAGGTCGCTATCGTTCCCGTCAACGCCATCGCCGCCTACCCCAAGCAGCTTTCCTTCGAGCAGGGGACGAGCATCTGGATGCAGTACCTCACCGCCTACGGCGCGCTCATCCAGCAGGGCAAGCTCGCCAAGGGTGACTTCGTCCTGATCACAGCTGCCAGCAGCAGCGTCGGCATCGCTGCCATCGAGATCGCAAAAGCTGAAGGCGCCATCAGCATTGCCACCACGCGGACCTCGAAGAAGAAGGCCGAACTCCTCGCTCTCGGCGCGGACTTCGTCATCGCCACGGAGGAAGAAGACCTCGCAGCTCGCGTCCACGAGATCACCGGCGGCAAAGGAACACGCATCGCCTTCGATCCGGTCGCCGGCAAAGGACTTGACGCCATCGCTGCCGTGGCCTCTGCCAGCGGCATCATCTTTGAGTACGGAGCGCTCTCCGCCGAGCCGACGCCCTACCCGCTCTTTGCCGCCCTCAGCAAACATCTCACCATCAAGGGCTATACCCTGTTCGAGGTGGTTGCAGACTCCGCCGTCTTCGCCACGGCCAAGCAATACGTCTTCGACCATCTGGAGTCCGGCGCCTTCAATCCACGCATCGACAAGACCTTTCCGCTGGATCAGATCGTCGCTGCCCATCGCTACATGGAGTCCAACGCTCAGATCGGTAAGATCGTCGTCACCGTCTAGCCCGCATCCGTGGAGGCACGTTACGACTCGTTCCGTGCCTCCGCGCGGGTACACTATCGTTTGATGACGATTCTGCCCAACCGCCGGTGTCTCGCATGAAGCTCGTCCTCCGACTCCTGGGCTACATGCGGCCTTACGTCTTCTTTTGGATGGTCTCGGTCGTGCTCATGGCAGTGGTCGGCGCGCTTGCGGCCTTCCGCATCCTGCTCATCAAGCCCATCATTGACAACGTGCTCAGCGCCGCCTCGTCGCCCGACAAGGTCCTGAACTTTGTCATTCCTCACACCCACTTCCACGTCGATCTGCAGGTCCTCTTACCGCACCACTTTCACAACGCCTGGACGGTCGTCGCTGTTGCGCTTGTCGCGTCGGCCATAATCAAAGCGCCCGCCGACTATCTAGGTACGTTGCTCTCCAACAAAGCTGGCTTCGGCATGGTCACCGACCTCCGCAACGATCTCTACGATTCGCTGCTGAGCCGTTCCACCGCCTTCTTCCAGCGCCACACTTCGGGTACGCTCATCTCCACGCTCATCAACGATGTGGAGCGTGTCCAATCCGCCATGTCCAGCGTGATGAGCGACTTCCTGCAACAGCTTTTCACTCTCGTCGCGATGATCGGCGCGGTTATCATCGTTGGTGGCCGCATGGCCTGGGTGCTGCTGATATTCGTCCCCATCATCGTCATGTCGACCCGCCGCGTTGGACGTAGCGTCCGCAAGACCACCCGCCGCGGACAGGATAAGCTCGCCGAAATCCAGAACATCGTCCAGGAGACGATCACGGGCAACGGCATCGTCAAGGCCTTCGGTATGGAGCACTGGGAGATGAACCGCTTCCGTCGCGCTGCCGACCGCCTTCTCACCGCCAACATGCGCTCCGTCGCCGTGCAATCCATCTCGTCGCCGCTCATGGACGCCCTCGGCGCCGTCGCCATCGCGCTGCTGCTCTTCTACGGCCGCCAACGCATCCTACACGGCGACACCGCAGGCACTTTCATTACCTTCCTCATTGCCGTCATTGCCCTCTACGATCCCGTCCGCAAGATGCCGACCTACTACAACAGCTTCCAGCAGGCCGTCGGCGCGAGCGAAGAAATCTTCAAGTTCATCGATGCGCAGGATGAAGTAGTCGAGCGCAGGAAGGCCATCACCCTCAAGGGCTTCGGTGGTCTCATCGAGTTCCGCGACGCCCGCTTTGGCTACGAGCGCGATGGCGAATGCAAAGAGGTCCTGCGCGGCATCTCCCTCACCGTCCGCCGCGGCGAGGTCGTAGCTCTCGTTGGCCCCAGCGGCGCGGGCAAATCCACACTAGTCAACCTGTTGCCGCGCTTTTACGACGTCACCGGCGGCGCCATCTTTCTCGACGACCACGACATCCGCGACCTCACCCTCGTCTCTCTGCGCAAACAGATTGGCAAGGTCACGCAGGAGACCGTGCTCTTCAACGACACAGTGCGCAACAACATCGCGTACGGTCGGCCTGACGTCCCCATGGCGCGCATCGTCGCCGCCGCGCAGGCAGCGCTCGCGCACGACTTCATCGAGCGTCTCCCACAGGGCTACGACTCCATCATCGGCGAGCGCGGCGCGCGTCTCTCCGGCGGCGAGCGCCAGCGCCTCGCCATCGCTCGCGCCCTGCTCAAAGATGCTCCCATCCTCATCCTCGACGAGGCCACCTCCTCGCTGGACACCGAAAGCGAAGCCGCCGTTCAAGCCGCACTCGCTAACCTGATGCAGGGTCGCACCGTGCTCGTCATCGCGCACCGGCTCTCCACGGTCCGTCGTGCCGACCGCATCGCTGTAATGGAGGATGGCCGCATTACCGAACTCGGCTCCCACGAAGAACTCATAGCCCTCGGTGGCACCTACAGTCGCCTCTATCACCTGCAGTTCAGCGCAGGCGATCTGGCTCTCGTCGAGGCGGGCGAGGGAACCGCGTGAGCCGTTCACCCGTCAAACGGTTTACACTACGGCAAAGCTAAACAATCTATGGCAGGCATTCTCTTCATCATCTCGGCGCCTAGTGGATCGGGTAAATCGACCCTCGTCAACGAAGTGCGTCGCCTCGTCCCCGGCCTCGACTTCTCCATCTCCTACACCACGCGCAAATCCCGCGGTTCCGAACAGCCGGGCGTCGAATACCACTTCACCACGCGCGAAGAGTTCCAGCGCATGATCGCCGCCGACGAATTTCTCGAGTGGGCAGAGGTCTTCGGTAATTACTACGGCACAGCACTCTCTGCGCTCGATCTCGCGGCCCAGCACGGTACCGACCTTCTGCTCGACATCGACGTTCAAGGTGCGCTCCAGGTCATGCAATCCATGCCCGACGCCGTCTCGATCTTCATCCTTCCCCCCAGTCCCGAGGTCCTCGAGCGACGCCTGCGTAACCGCAGTCAGGCCGAAGGCGTGGCCAACGAATCCGTCATCGAGACCCGACTCTCCGAAGCACGCACCGAGCTCCAGAAGATCGAAGACTACAAGTACGCGCTGGTCAATGACATCCTCGATCAGGCGGCCTCCGAGATGCGTTCCATTGTGCTCGTTGCGCGTGGCGATGCAACACCCGCAGAGGGCGATCTCGCTGCGCAGTGTGTGACAGGTGCACGTTCCCCGCGTCTGGAGTCTGCACTGCACAGCTTCGGTGTCACGATAGGAAATGAAGAATAGTGTCCGGTATCGGGCAGAGTTAATTTATTTTTTTCTATTCGTATTGCGCAAAAATAACAATTACCGCGCTACTATAGCTCATCCCCCCGGAGGTTCGTTGATGCTTGACAAAGAACCATTCCAAAATAAGTACAGCCTTGTGAAGGGCGCCGCTCGTCGCGCTCGTCAACTGCAATCAGGCGCACCCCCACTCGGTGTTTCCAATTCCATCAAGGCGTGTCGGGTAGCGCAGGATGAGATCCGTGTGGGTAAGGTCACCTACACTGTTCTAGCCACGCCCCTGCCGCCTGCATCGCTGTAAACTAGAGTTCCATGGACCCTCAGCAACAACTTCGCGCGTACGTCGACTATCTGCGCGACATGGGCATCTATGATCTCTATCATCGCGAAGATCCAAAGGTGCTTCTACCCGAATCGTTGCGCGAGAGGCTAAGCGCGGCAACTCAGTCTCCGGCCATGCCGACACCGCGTTACTCTGCCGTGCCTTCTGTCCCTTCCCGTCCCGCCGCGCCACCACTCGCTGCAAAGACATTTCAGGCCGTAGAATCCGCGCCGCCTCCGGACCTCTCCTCACTCATGCCCAAGCCGCCTTCCTTTGACTCCCTCGTTCCGATTTCCACACAGATCATTCCCGCAGCCGATCGAGTCGCTGCGCTTGATGCTGTTCGTGCAGAGATCGGCGACTGCACCCGCTGTCCTCTCGCCTACGCTGGCCGCCACAACATCGTCTTCGCAGACGGCGATCCCAACGCTCGACTCATGTTCGTCGGCGAAGGTCCAGGTGCCGACGAAGATGCCAGCGGTTTGCCATTCGTCGGCAAGGCTGGCCAATTGCTCAACAACATGATCGCCGCAATGGGCCTGCGGCGTGAAGAGGTCTACATCGCGAACATCGTCAAGTGCCGGCCACCCGCCAATCGCACGCCAGAGTTCGTTGAGGCCGCCACCTGCTCGCAGTTCCTCATCAAGCAGATTGACATCGTGCACCCTGAAGTCATCGTCGTCCTCGGCGCGACGGCCGCGACCTATCTCCTCGGCGTCAAGCAATCGCTCGCCTCGCTGCGTGGCCAGTGGCATACCGCCCGCGGCGCCAAGGTCGCCGTTACCTATCATCCCGCGTTCCTGCTGCGTGATCCACGTCAGAAGGGCGAAGCCTGGAAGGATCTACAACGGGTCATGGCCGAGATGGGCCTTACTCCTCCGAAGCGCACCACCTGACACCCTCCTTGCTTGGAGCCACGGCCCATCTCCTGCTAAACTAGCATTCGTGTCGGATTGTTGGTGGACGCCTTTTGTGCGCTGCTCCAATCTGTGGTGTGGGGCTGTAGCTCAGCTGGGAGAGCGCCTCGTTCGCAACGAGGAGGTCAGCGGTTCGATCCCGCTCAGCTCCACCAATCAATTTACGCGGGGGCATCTCGCGTGATACGGTTCCCACACACGACATAGTCTTACAATCATTCCAGACGTTGTAAGGGTGATGGAGTTCACCCTAACTGCTGTGTCCACCTCGGATGCAGATGATGACTCCTCACAGGGGATTACCCTGCTGAGGATGTGTCTTGTCTCGGCGATTCCCTAAATAAATCAGAAGCGCATTGGTGGAACTTTGCCATTGCTCCGGGAGAGCTGCATGAAGACCGCAATCATTTCGTTCCACGCTTTTGACCTTGGCTGCAGTCCATCGTTGAACCTTTCAGATCACAGAGACGAGACGCCAATCCTGTTCTCTGGGCTTGTTGCATCCCTCGTCGACACAAACGGCGACCTGAAAGGAGCGTGAGCGTGCGACGATATCTACTCATTGCGACTGGTGGAGCGTTGGGGGCCATGCTGCGCTACTTCGTCGGCGTGGTCGCAGCCGAGCGCTTTGGCCAGCGATTTCCGGTTGGCACGCTTTCAATCAACATCAGCGCTTGCTTCATGATCGGGTTCATCCTCGAGTACATCAATCGTCACACCGGCGTGAGTCCGGTCTGGAGATACACGGTTGCCATCGGTTTCATTGGTGCTTTCTCCACATTTTCCTCCTTCGAATTTGAGACCTGGTCGGAACTGACAAGTGGCGCGTTCTGGATTGCAATTCTCTATGTTGCGATAAGTTTGATCATTGGTCTCGTCGCCGTGGGCCTCGGATCGGCAACCGCGCGGTCACTCGCGTAAGATTCTCATCGCATCAGACATAAGAAGAGCAACACCGCAGTCGCCGGGAGGGTAAATGCAGCAGCCAGGAAAAGCACTCAAGGTATCCATCTACATCGCGGATGGGGAAACCTACCACGGTGTGGGAAGAGCGTCAGCGCTGCTCGATTTTCTGTTCTATCGCGGAGTCTCCGGAGCCACTGTGCTCAAGGGTGTCGCAGGCTTTGGTGCCGATCATCACTTGCACACGGCGTCCCTCGTCGACGTCTCGGATCGGCTCCCCATCAAAGTTGAGTTCATCGAGACGCCCGTCAAGGTAGACGAACTGCTTCCCAAACTCAAGGAGATTTGCGGCACCGGCATGATTGAAGTGCAGGAGACCACCATCGTGAAGGCCGCCAATTCCACCTCCGAGCCTGCCGAGCAGTCTGCCGTTCATCATAAGGTAGAGGGCAACGCAAAGCTGCTTCGTATCTATATCGATGAGACCGATAAGTGGCGCGGCAAGTCGCTGCATGAGGCTCTTGTAGAAGCGCTTCGGGCGAACGATATCGCCGGGGTCACTGTCTACAAGGCGATCCTGGGCTATGGTTCCGGAAAGCACGTCCACCAACGCCACGTCTTCTCCACCGGAGCATCTCTCATGCTCTCCGTCATCGATGTCGAGCAGAAAATCCGAAGCTTTCTCCCGATCCTCGACAAGATGATGCCCAACGGTCTCGTCGTCCTCTCCGACGTCGACGTCATCACCTATCGCCAGGGCAGCGCTTCGCTGTCGGAGTCGACAGAGGAGGCACCCCATGCGTAAAGAAGAGTTCAACGCAAAGATGGTGCGCATACACTTCAGTCAAAATGACAAGTGGAACGGCAAGCCACTCCACGAAGCAATTTTGTCCGTCTGCATGGATCTGGGACTCGCAGGGGCTACTGTCTATCAGGGTGTGGAAGGCTTTGGGCTAAGCGCCCACATCCATCATTCCAGCCTGTGGCCGGGCTCCAACCATCCTCCCATCATGATCAGCATCATCGATCGAGAGGCTCAGATCGAGCTGCTCCTGCCCTATTTGGACAGGATGGTCTCCGAGGGCGTCGTCGCTATCTCAGACGTTGAAGTGATTCGCTTTACCAACGATCGACCAGCAGTTTCGTAATTAGATCATTTAGTGGAGAGCGCCGACCTACCAGCAATCCCGGTAAGTACGGTGACTAGGCTCTGTCTCGTTCTGTCGCAGAATCTAGGGTCCATTTCCTCAATGAAACCGGTGCGAATGCGGTTGTTCCCGATACATGCATGACAAAAAAAGCGGGCATAACACGAGGAGCAATGAATATTTTCCAACTTTGTATTCGTCGTGACATTCGACATGACCGTACCTGTCAGAATTTTTTCAAGGCTGTCATCCACAATATTCCCCATCCTGAATTCCGCGTTGCCCGCGAACATCCAGCAGGGATAAACATCAGCACGTGAGTCGACGACCAACTGCGCAGTTCCAGCCGAACACATCGCACTCGTCACCGACTTGCTTGC
Source organism: Acidobacteriaceae bacterium (assembly GCA_036510715.1). GTDB lineage: Bacteria > Acidobacteriota > Terriglobia > Terriglobales > Acidobacteriaceae > Granulicella. The sequence continues at coordinate 11,602 of DATCDL010000523.1, read as the reverse complement.
AAGCGTCCGCATCATATCCGCGACATCGCTGAGCCTCGGGCCGCCGTTCGATACATCTCCGCCAGGCGTGTCATCCAGAATATGTGTCACGCTAAGCTCAACCGCATCCAGATAATCTTCATCCAGTCTGGTCGCATCTGCATTCGCGGGCAATAGCGAATGCCCATCCGGCAAGGAGGCAAGAGTGATATGCGGCTCCACAACGCCCAACTCGGCCGCAATAAAGCTCAATAGCTGTGAAACCGACAGCCCGCTATCAAATTGTGCCCGGGTTACAGTGCTTTGAATGGATATTGTGTCAGCATGTAACCCCGCATAGCGCTTGATGTTTAGGGACACAGCATCGTACGATCCCGACCCATCCTTCCGGATTCTAACGAGATCATTCGCAGTCTTCGGACCATCCACGCTGAAGGTCAACTGAACCTCATATCTCTCGATAACCTCGTGCAGGTGTTCAGAGATTCGTACCCCATTGGTGATCATTCCGAATCTTGGCTTCTCGCGCGTAAGTCGCGATGCTTCGGCGATTGAATACTCACAAGCCTCTTCTATGGCCCCTTCGCTGAGAGTAGCTTCGCCGCCGATAAACATAACGGTTTCGATCGCTTCGAAGAGCTCATAGCATTTATCGAGGGTTGTCCTGATCGCACTTCGGCTGATGCATTGCGCAGCAACTTTGAAAGTTGTCTCATGCTCATAGCAATAACTGCACTGCAGATTGCAGACGTTATTCACCATAAAAACCAGCTTCGGAAGAAGCTTCCTTTCCCCCGTCGTCCCGATGAGTGCTGGATGGAAAATCTTCAGTTTCGGAGATTTTGAGACGTAGTCCACAGCGGTCCGGAGAAAGCCGGTGATCTCCGGGCTTTCCACCAATGCATCCGTGCAATCCGGAGATAGCGCTAACTCAGCGGCCCCCAGGCCCTCATCGCTTAATCTCATCAGCACAAAGCGTTCGGGGCAGAACAAAAGCGAAGCGTTTTGACTCCGGAGCACCACCAGATCGAGAGCCAAAAACTCCTCAAGCAGAGACTTCATGCCTTCCTTTGTATTGGATTGAGCTACCACCAGATGGGCAGCACGCTGCCATTAAGCTTCATGCTGCCCATCCTCATGCTAGGACGTGGGAGTCTGTGTCGGCGGTGTGCAGCCGCATCCCTTGCTGGGTGCTACGCCTCGTGCCATGACTTGAAAGCTCCCCAAATCAACCAATTCGACTAATGGTTTGTGGTCGTCGAGCACCTTTTCGTGTGTCATCGTTTCCATTCTCCTTCTCACGTTGGGGCTTCCAACTGAGTCAAGGATTGCTTCGCATCCCGCTCTGGTCTGTGACGTTCATCACGGATTCTTGGTGGTGTTTCTGCCAATATGGTCGATGCATCAAAGTGAATGTCCGCGAACTGGTCCACACTCGCATTCGCCGGGGACCTTGATTGCATTCATTGGATGTTCTGAAAGGAGAAATTGGCGGAGGGAGAGGGATTCGAACCCCCGTAGCCCGTAAAGGCTAAGCGGTTTTCAAGACCGCCTGTTTCAACCACTCACACATCCCTCCGCGGGTGTGCGCCCATTTCTGTTACTCAAGATTAGCACTACGCTCTTATGATTCTCATCAGTCTTCGGCTCTGAGGTCTGTCACCATCAGCTAAGTTTGCGGATAGTCTAGCGTCGCCAGCCCGATTGGCGGTGCTCGAATACGTGCCCGCTGAAGCTCGACGCCGTTTAGGGGGCGGTGCCTCTGTTCTTGACCCTGGCCATGAGGACGCCAATATGATCGACGTATTTGTTTGCGCCGGGCTCCCGAACTGGCTGCGTATATCAGAAGCGAATGGCCTTTGCGCGTCAACTCGCCAAAGTATTATTCCCCCCTTATGCCTTGTTGATCCCGGCATTCAGGAGCGACTATAGTATTTGGTTTGCTACCAAAACGAAACGGGTTCGAGGATACGGGATGCCTACTTCAGTTGTCGAAGCGCGACGCATCACTCTGCACACCGCCGCAGTGTTTTGCGTTTTGAGCTTCATTCTGTGCGGTCCTAGTGGCGCACAAAGTTTGAGCTTGCCTTCGCCCGTTACGTTAACGGCCAATCAAGACCATCAAAATATGATGGATCAGCTTGGTATTAAGAAGCTGCGTGAGGGCCCCAGTGGGGACGAGAACGCGCCGAATCATGCAAACTATGACGAGTCGAAGGCGAACCCATTCCCTCATCTGCCTGAGGTGCTTACGCTGAATGATGGGAAGAAGGTGACAACGCCCGCGATGTGGTGGAACCTGCGCAGGCCTGAGATTACCGAGGAATTCAGCCGTGAAGTCTATGGCAGAGTCCCAAAGCACACTCCGAAGGTGACTTGGAAAGTGGTGGTGACGGATAAGGAACGGATTGGCTTCACGCCCGTCATCGCGACGAAACTGATTGGGCATGTAGACAACTCTGACTATCCGTTGATCAATGTAGACATTCAGATGACGGTTGTCGTTCCGGAGAATGTGGATCATCCGGTTCCTTTGCTGATGATGTTTCGGCGCAGCGAATTGCCGTCACCCGCGCAACCGCAAGAGGCGGACCTTGAACGTATCAATGCAGCAGCGAAGGCGCTGTTGTTAGAGCGCGACCCATCGTTGCAGGAGGTCTTCGAAAAGTATCCGGCTTACGTCCCAATTGCCTCTCAGGCGAAGGATCCATTTGCGGGCTTGGCGGCGATCATGGCAGGCGCCGACCCACCAACAGATCAGCAGTTGGTGTCTGCAGGCTGGGGCTATGCGGCCATCGATCCGGCAAGCATCCAGGCGGACAACGGCGCCGGGCTGACGCGTGGAATCATCGGTCTGGTGAACAAGGGGCAGCCGCGAAAGCCGGAGGATTGGGGAGCGCTGCGTGCCTGGTCGTGGGGTGCGGGGCAGGGACTCGACTATCTTGAAAGCGATGCTGCGGTTGATGCGAAGCGTGTGGGAATCGAAGGGGTATCGCGGTATGGAAAAGCAGCTCTGGTGACAATGGCGTTCGATCAGCGTTTCTATATGGGGCTCATCGGCTCGTCGGGGGAAGGCGGGGCGAAGTTGAATCGCCGAAATTGGGGTGAGACCGTCGAGAGTCTGACCGGTGGAGAGTACTACTGGATGGCTGGAAATTTCATGAAGTATGGAGCCGCCGAAGCAACTTTCGGCCCAAAAAATGCAGGTGATTTGCCCGTGGATTCGCATGAACTCATTGCAATGTGTGCACCTCGGCTGGTCTTCATCAGCTATGGCATTCCAGCGAAGGGCGACTCCAAGTGGCTGGACCAGAAGGGAAGTTACATGGCGACTGTGGCCGCGCAGCCTGTGTATCGACTGCTGGGCGCGCCGGCGCTTGGTGTGAGTGACGACTATAACGAGGCCAAGATGCCGCCGGTGAACGATGGACTGCTGAATGGAAAACTCGCGTGGAGGCAGGATGATGGCGGCCATACGGATGCTCCGAACGTGAAGTACTTCATCAAGTGGGCCGACAAATGGATGAAGGCTGCGCCGTGAATGTTGGAGACATGACCTCGATGCGATTGAAGATGGCGATGCTGTTAGGCGTTTTGACCGGTTTGCTTGTTGGTGTGGCTCAAGCGGAAGGACACGTTCACTGGGTGGCAAGTTGGACCAGTTCACAGCAGATTCCAGAAGCGCAAAATGCCTTGCCGGCAGAAGAACTGACGGACGCAACGATCCGCCAGATAGTACACCTCTCGCTTGGTGGCGGTAACTTCAGAATCCATTTGTCCAATGTTTTCGGAACGTCTCCCTTGTTGGTGAGTTCGGTCCATATGACTCGTCCGGTTTCCCTGGTTTCAAGCGCTATCGATGCCGCGACGGATCGGGTGGTGACGTTTGGTGGGAGCTCGCAGGTGACGATCCCGGCTGGAGCTGAATATGTTTCAGATGGCGTCCAATTTCATGCCGATGCTCTTTCCAGTCTGGCAATCACTCTCCACATCGATAAGGCTCCGGCGCAGCAGACGGGACATCCCGGGTCTAGAGCGACGTCGTATGTTGTGCATGGCGATCAGGTCACAGCGAGTGTTTTTCATGAGCCGAAGACCTTCGATCACTGGGAGATAATCAGCGGTGTCGATGTGCAGGGGACCGCGAAGAGCTTGGCGATCATCGCTCTTGGAGACTCAATCACGGATGGTCATGGAGCCGGTGTCAATGCCAATGAACGATGGACTGATTATCTTTCGCGGCGACTGCAGCAGTCGAAGAGGACTCGTGAATTTGCGGTGCTGAACGAAGGTATCGGGGGGAACCATCTACTGACAGACGGCCTCGGTCCGAATGCGTTGGCTAGGTTTGACCGCGACGTCCTTGCACCTGCCGGCGTTCGTTACGTGCTCGTACTCGAAGGAATCAACGATCTCGGCGGCCTGGCCCGGCAGGGCGGAGCAACGCCGGAACAGCATCGGGATCTTGTCCAGGCGATGGAAGGCGCTTATTCCCAGATCATTCAGCGCGCTCACGATCATGGACTGAAAGTGATCGGTGGAACGATTTCACCCTTCCTTGGGTCGGGCTATTATCATCCGGACGCGGCGAGTGAAGCTGACCGCCAGCAAGTGAATGCGTGGATTCGAGCAGCAGGACACTTCGATGCCTTTGTCGACTTTGACAAGCTGACTGCAGACCCGAAGCATCAGGACAAACTGGCACCCGAGTTTGACTCGGGAGACCATTTGCACCCATCTCCCAAGGGATACGAAGCGATTGCGGACGGGGTTTGCCTTTCACTGTTCTCAAAGTAAGCAAGACCACCAGTCTCGGAAGGAATTCAAGCGAGACGTTTGCCTCACGCAAGAGCCGTCGCGACCTATTTTGGGACGAGATGGAGCACGTGGTTCATCTCGTCCGCGATGCAAATCTTGTCAAGCCCCCCAGACATTGCAAAACCTCCAAACCCCCTGTCAACACTGGCGATTTAATCTTCAGAAAGTTGGCATAGTTACCCCACCCCATTCGGTATAATTGAAGTAGAACCAAAGTGCCCGCAGCCCGGCCAACCGCCGGGCCTTCGCATTTAAGCACAGAACCGCCGACCCCGGACTGTCATAAGTCCGGCCCCAACCCCATTTCCCTCTAGACTTTACGGCGAAAAGTACCGGGGGGGAGGCCCCCACCCCTGCCATTGCGGCTCGCGCGTACCCGCGCGAACGCCCTTGGTGAGGGCTTCGTCGTTGGCCCCTGGACGGTCTGGTCGATAAGCCTGCTGTCGAGGATGGACGGGGTGAGGCCGGCGGCTATTAGCCGGAGCGCTCATGCGAGATCGATACAGCTACTGATCAGGCGACGTGGTTCTCAAGCGTGCCAATCCCGTCGATGGCGATGCGGATGACATCGTTAGTCGACAGAGTGAAGTCGTCGGGCGGAACGATGCCTGTTCCGGTGAGAAGGAAGACGCCGTGAGGGAAACTGTTGTCGCGGAACAGAAATTCGACAAGCTCCTTTGGGTCACGCTTGAGTTCCGCAAGCGTCGTCCTTGCTTGGAACACGGTCTTACCCTGGCGTTCAATCTCGAGATGGATACCAGTGGCTTGGCCCAGTGGCTCCTTTGACAGCAGCACGCAAGGGCCTAGCGCGCAGCTGCTGTCGTATACCTTAGCCTGCGGAAGATAGAGAGGGTTTTCCCCTTCGATATCGCGCGAGCTCATATCGTTCCCGACGGTATAGCCAACAATCGAGCCGCCTGGATCGACCAGCAGCGTAAGCTCGGGCTCAGGCACCGACCACTTTGCGTCGGAGCGGATTCGTACTGCTTCTCCGGGGCCGACAACGCGCCGTCCCGTTGCCTTGAAGAACAGCTCCGGCCGCTCGGCTGCATAGACACGATCGTAGAAGGTGCCTCCACCCGCATCCTTACTCTCTTCCATCCTCGCGCTGCGGCTGCGATAGTAAGTCACGCCCGCTGCCCATACTTCTTGGCTAACGATCGGAGCGAGGATTGTGCCCGCATCAAGGCCACTTATCCCTCCCCCTACAACGGCAGCGCGAGCTCGCGCCTGGAGAGTAGTGCTTGCCAAAAGCTCGTCCCAGTCCTCTGCGGCGACTTGATAGAAGCCGCCGTCCTCTTCAACAAACGCTCCGTTTGCTGTGCGATAGAGTTTCATGTTTTTGTCCTCTCGTCGGTCAATGGTGATAGATGTTGCGGATCAGTGGTGACGCCTGCTCCCCGTGCAAGTTGTGCGACGATGGCATCGGCATCATAAACGCATCCTCCCCATACGCCGCCGCTGGCGTGAACCAATGCGGCCCACAGCCGTGTGTCATCCGGTAGCGCGGGATGCGGCGCGAGATCGTCCCTGGAGTCACGCATTGCGAGACGCCGACGCCCTTCCTCTGACGAAAACCTTTCGTCGCCTTCGCCTACAAAATCCACACTGCCATGTAGCGTATCGCGGCGGATCACAATTTCGATCAAGTCTCCTTCGCGCACGCGCCCAATTGGTCCCCCAGCCAATGCTTCGGGAGAAATGTGCCCTATGCAAGCTCCTGTCGAAACGCCGCTAAACCGCGCGTCCGTGAGTACAGCAACGTGCTTGCAAAAAGGCAGACTTTTCAGTGCCGAAGTCACTTGATATATCTCCTGCATGCCTGCGCCGGCTGGTCCGCCGCAGATCAGAACGATCACGTCTCCATGCGATACGTTGCCACGCTTGATTGCCGCGATTGCCGCTTCCTCGGTGATGAACACGCGCGCTGGGCCCGCGTGACGATAGATGTTGTGATCGTCAATCAGTGATGGGTCGATCGACGTACTCTTGATTACACTGCCCTCGGGCGCGAGATTGCCGACCGGGAAACAGACGGTTGCCGCAAGACCTCGGGCGCGCGCCCGATCCGGCGAGAGGATCACGTCATCGGCATCGACCCCATCCAGATCATGAAGCCGCTTACGCAACACTCCGCGTCGCTCACTCTGCTCCCACCAGTTCAGGTTTTCGTCGAGGGTGTCGCCGGTCACAGTGCGCACGCTGCAATCGAGGACTCCTGCACGCCGCAAATGCAGCATCACCTCGGGAACTCCGCCGGCGAGGAAGACCTGCACCGTCGCGAAATTATTCGGGCCGTTCGGCAGCGCGTCGACGAGCCTTGGAATGGCCCGATTGATGGCGGTCCAATCGGCTGCCGAAGGCCGTCGCAGACCCGCTGCATGGGCAATTGCAGGGACGTGCAGGAGTAAATTGGTCGACCCGCCAAATGCCGCATGCAGCACCATCGCGTTGCGAATGGCAGAGTCGGTCAGTACATCTTTGGTTCCAACTCCAAGTTGCATCATGCGCAGCATGGCGCGCGCTGATCGCGTCGCAGCGTCGAGCCAGATGGGCTGGCCAGACGGTGCAAGCGCTGCATGCGGCAGCGATAGACCGAGCGCCTCCGCTACCACCTGAGAAGTAGCCGCCGTGCCCATAAACTGGCAGCCCCCGCCTGGCGTCGCGCAGGCGCGGCACCCTATCTCAGCGGCGTATTCAAGCGTGATTTGCGACTGCGCATAGCGCGCTCCGATGGTCTGCACCTTGCCCGCATCTTCGCCGTCTTCCGGGAGCAGGGTCACGCCACCGGGCACGAGGATGCTCGGCAACATTCCCGAAGAAGCGAGGGCCATCATCATCGCAGGCAGTCCTTTGTCACATGTCGCCACGCCGATCACGCCTCTGCGCGTGGGCAATGATCTCATCAGCCTGCGCAAGACGATGGCAGCGTCGTTGCGATAGGCAAGCGAGTCGAACATTCCCGCTGTGCCCTGTGTGCGCCCATCGCACGGGTCTGTGCATGCGCCTGCAAACGGAATAGCGTGGAGATTGCGAAGTTCACGCGCGACCCCTGCGACAAGTAATCCCACCTCCCAGTGCCCTGTATGAAATCCGAGCGCGATCGGTGTTCCATCCTGTGCCCGCAGACCGCCATGAGTGCTTAGGATGAGAAACTCAGGATCCAACAGCCGTGTGGGGTCCCAACCCATGCCTGCATTTTGGCTCAGGCCAAAGAGGTTTCCTGAAGGCTGGGTCAGCAACATCTCGGGCGTGATTGGCAGCGCCCCTGCGGGGCCGGGAGCATGCGTCTTTGTATCGCGAAAGACCGACGAATCGCTCTCTAATACCTCGGCCACAATGATTGGATGGAATGATGCTGTCGTCATGCTTGCTTCCAATTCTCTGTGATGATCGTACGATCCGCCCTCGGGTTCTCGCGAAGCAATAGTAGTAATCCCGCGGATACGATCAAGGAAAAGGACATGAGCAGATAACCCGCATGCTCATTGCCGGTTACCGCTCGCAGCAAGCCCACCAGGTAGCTGCCGAAGAATCCGCCCAGCGCGCCACAGCTGTTAATCATCGCCATCACCTCGGCTGTGACATTGCTTGGGACCCGTTCCGGAACCATCGCGAAGAAGGGACCATAAGGCGCATACATACATCCCCCGGCAACTACGAGACATACAAAGGCTACCAAAAAACTTCTCTGTGCAAAGAGAAATGAGCCGAACAGTGCAATGCCAGAGACGAGCAAGAATGGCCAAATGATGGATCGCCGCCGCTGCGTCTTGTCGGCGATGTAACCCACTAGCAGCATAAGGATGATTGCTGCGAGATAGGGGATCGCCGAAAGCAGGCCGGTCTCGGTCATCGACACGGCGGCACCTTGTCGAACAATCGTAGGCAGCCACAGAACAAAGCCGTAGACGCCCAGACTCCAGCAGAAGTATTGTGCTGAAAGAAGCAGCACGTCGCCGCGGAGTAACCCTTTGCGCACACCTCCCACGGGTGCAATGCCCACTTGCTCCTCAGCGAGTTGGCGTTCGAGCACCACTCCCGCTGCCGGCGTAAGCCAGGTTGCCGCAGTAGGCCGATCGCGCACGAAGAGAATCCACACGAAAGCCCAGAGGATCGACGGCAATCCCTCAATGACAAACGTCCTCTGCCAGCCTAAGTGCTGGATAAGGTAGCCCGTGATGGTGGACATCCATAGCACTGTGACAGGATTTCCCAGGATGAGGATGGTGTTCGCGCGCGAACGCTCCCGGCGCGTAAACCAACGCGTGAGGAGATGCAGCATGACAGGGAAGATCAGGCTTTCCGCGACACCGAGTAGGAACCGGTCGAGTGCCAGCAGCCAAAACTGGTGGATTACACCCGTGAGCGCCGCAAACGTTCCCCATGCGATCAGGGTGATAAACACGACTCTACTTACGCTGTACTTTCTGGCCAGAACAGCGCCAGGAATCTGGAATGCAAAGTACCCCAGAAAGAATAGCCCGGCGAGAAGCGATGACTCTTGCCCACTGATGTGCAACGTATCGCCGAGTCCCGCTGCAACGCCAAACCCGAAATTCGCGCGGTCAACATAGGCAAGGCTATACGTGACGAAGATAGCCGGCAGGAGATAAAACCATCTTTTATCCAAGCTCGCAGCAACACTCGTTTCGGCGCGTGCGGCTGCAGCATTTGGACTTCTGCCACGCTTACTGTCGAGCTGTGAGTTCATCTTGCCCCGCCGAGGATCCAATCTTGAAGTCCGCCGCATTGTCTAATCGAATCGTCTGCGTTCTCATCACTCATCATCCGATAGCTCCAATGAGCGACAGATGTCTGATTCTCCCAACGCGCAATTGTATGCCGATAGGTGTGCCCACCGCGATCTGACGAGTAGAACGTCGGCACCCATCATTGCATTTCTCTGGAGCATCCAATTGATCTGGCCGATCCTCCCCACCTATTGTTGTGGATCTAAGCCTATTTTCTCTACAGTACGATCGTCGTTGTCATCATGAGGGCGACACTCACATCAGCTAAAGTGCGCGAAGCTTCTTCAGAGGTTACAAGAAAGTGAGAGTCTTTCTTCAAGCTACCGTCGAATCAAAGCTGCCGCTATTGATTGCGACGATCTATACGGTAGCTTGCTAGCTAACGATCCTCATCAGCGTTGTGATACATTCGGCCTTGCGTGTTTTCTATTTAGTTGGATATGCAGATAAAGTATAAACTTTCGTCCGCAGTTGACCTTTCTGGCTGTTGCGCTGTGGTCATGGGTGGGACTACGGGCCTTGGCTTGGAGATTGCCCTTGGCATGGCTCGTGCTGGCGCAGACGTTGTCGCAAGCTCGCGTCGCAGCGAACAGGTCGAGGAGACAGCTATCAGGATTGAGCGGGAAGGGCGGAGGACTCTTCGCCAAACCTCGGACGTACTGTACCGGGAGTCGCTCGAATCTCTGCATCAAGCGGTATTGAAACGGTTCGGTAAAGTGGACATTCTTGTGAATTCGGCTGGAATCACCGTCCGTCTGCCTACAATCGACTGCCCTGACGAGATATGGCAGCGAATCTTCGACACAAATCTTATGGGGACTTTACGAGGCTGCCAGATCTTCGGCCGGACGATGTCGGAGCAGGGGAGTGGAAGCATCATTAACATTGCATCGCTCGCGAGCTTCGTCGCCTTTCACGAGGTGGCCGCCTACGGAGCCAGTAAGGCAGCCGTCGTTGCATTAACACGATCGCTGGCTATCGAGCTTGCGCCGCGGAACGTTCGCGTGAATGCTATCGCGCCCGGCATCTTCCTTACAGCGCTCAATCAGGAACTACTGTTGGCCACTGACCGCGGAAAGGAAGAACTCCTGCGAACCCCCATGGCCCGCTTTGGGCGCCTCGATGAGGTCGCAGGTGCGGCTGTCTTTCTCGCATCCAAGGAATCTTCGTTCGTCACAGGGGAGGTCATTAAAGTGGACGGTGGTTACATGGCGAGCGGGGTTAATCAGTGAAGCATCACGATGTATCGATGGACGAATCAACCAGGCAGTAAGGCACTCCCCGCTCCTGCATCTGCTAGCAATCACATCGAGTCCTCGTAAGGAGAGCCGTATTGCAAACTTGTTCAAAGGCCGACGTTCAGGGCGAATAGGGAATCGCGTGCGAACTTGCGTACCCGGCAGAAACCATAACTCTCCATGAACCGAATCTTGAGGTGTCAAGTCGACTGGCCTCGGGGAAATGTCGTTCGTCACTCTCGTCCCCTGTCCTATACTCATCGAGGCGATTCGATGCATAGGGGCCGAGATCGGGCGCTGGAGATTAATGAGACGACTCTTTGTTATGGGTGAGCCCGGGCCACGTTCTATTCGAGGATTGTCGATCGCACTCGCGTTCATATGCTACGTGATCGTGGTTGCGTTCATGGTGCCGCGACACGAACCCTGGCCGACGCGGCGCAAGCATCGCAGATCGCTCGCAGCGTTAGCTTTCTCGACCTGTTTCGCAACGCCATTCACTATGAGGGCTCACCCGGTTTGTGGCATGTTCTGCTTTGGGTGATGGTGCGGCTCCATGTCAGCTATGTGGGAATGCACTGGCTTTCAGCACTTATAACACTCTGCGGAGTGTTTCTCGCCGTCCCTTTTGCTCCGTTTCCACTCCCGTTGCGCCTGCTTCTTCCGTTCACGTACTTCATGGCGTATCAATATTCGACCATCGCCAGGTATCGGGAGCGGCGCTTGCGTTATCTCATCCCGATCGCAATGCTGGCTCGCTTCTGGATGATTACTCGATTCGATTTCTACCATGCGGGCCTTGTTTGGCTGCTC
>DATCDL010000522.1:0-4413 GCA_036510715.1 Acidobacteriaceae bacterium | reverse complement strand
TATCAAACCGAAGCCACCATCAAGGAAATCGGGGGCCTCGACTACCGCTACAACCTCCGTGGCGACGGCCAGCCTCTCCCAGAAATCGTCGCGCCAGCAGACCAGAAGAAGGCCCTCGCCGCCGTCCTACAAACACTCACCCCCGAGACCCTCACCCTCCCCGAATCCCTCCTCAAAATCCTCCCGCCTGTCCCTCCCGGCTACCCCCGCACCGGCGAATCCTTCCCCAACGAAACCGGCCTCACCTTCGACCCCATCGCCGCAGCCGAGTCCGCCGCCGACTTCACCCTCCAGATCCTCCTCGACCCCGCCCGAGCCTCCCGCCTCGTCGAGTACCACATGCGCGTCCCCGCCTCTCCCGCGCTCCGCTCCGTCCTCGAAGCCATCTCGACAACCGTCGCCGAAAGACCCGAAGGCGGCCACAGCATGTCCTCCGAAGTCGAGCGAGCCGTAGAATTCCGATCCCTCGAAGCCATGCTCTCCCTCGCCGTCAACCCCGCCGCCTCCACCCAGGCTCGCGCCATCGCCCACTCCCACCTCAACGACCTCCTCAAGCAGTGGACCTCCGCACCCCCGCTAACCGACACCGCCGAAGCCATTCACCGCGCCGCGCTCATCAACCGCATCAACGACTTCAACCGCGACCCCGCAAAATTCATCCCCACCAAACCCATCGAAGCCCCAGCCGGCATGCCCATCGGCGACGACGAGATACTTCAGTAGAGCCGCTTTGAAGGGGCGGGACTTCAGTCCCGCCATTACCAGTTCCAATCAACGCGGCTTTAGCCGCTGAGGGAATCTCCGGCACACAAACCCTTCCACCCGCACAACACCCAAAACAAAAAGAGCGCAGAAGAATCGATGGCAACCATCAACCCTTCCACGCCCTTCTATCTTCCGAAATCCAGCAATTACGCGACGACTTCAATCCCCATCGACTTCGCCGTGCCGCGAATCGTCTTCGCCGCGGCCTCCAACGAGTTCGCATTCATGTCCGGCATCTTCTGCGTAGCAATCTCGAGAATCTGCTTCTCCGTCACCTTGCCCAGCTTCTCCTTGTTCGGAGTCCCCGAGCCCTTCGGAATCCCCGCCGCCTTCAACAGCAACACCGGAGCCGGAGGCGTCTTCGTGATAAACGAGAACGTCCTGTCCGCGTACACCGTAATGACGACCGGAATCGTCAACCCGGCCATCGCCGGATCTTTGCTCGTGCGCTCGTTGAACTGCTTGCAGAACTCCATGATGTTGACCTGCGCCTGACCCAGCGCGGGTCCAACCGGAGGTGCCGGTGTCGCCTTCGCGGCGATGATCTGAAGCTTGACGTATCCAGTAATTTTCTTCGGTGCCATAATCTCAATCCTTCTAGATGTTGCGGGCTGGTCTGCTCATCACAGGGCCTCGCATGATTTTTTCTACCGCTACAGGAGTTAGAAGGTCCGGGTGAAGCTGCCCAGGCTGTGACTCCAAAACTTGTCGTACGCCGTCAGTGCATTCCTAACCACTAATCACTAACCACTAACCACTGCCTTACTCTTCCGACTTCTCGACGTTCGCGAACGAAACCTCGGTCGGCGTCGGCCTTCCAAAGATCGACACCATCACCTTCAGCGTCTGCTTGTCCTCGTTCACATCATCGACCGCGCCGTTGAAGTTATTGAACGGCCCATCGGTAATCCGAACCTGCTCGCCCTTCGTAAACTTGAGCTTGAGCTTTGGCTTCTCCTTGGTAGCGTCCGCGCGATTCAACATCGCGTTGACCTCTTCCTCCGACAGCGCATTCGGCTGATCGCCCGTCTGCAAAAACCCCGTCACCCGCGGCGTATTCTTCACCACGTGCCACATGTCGTTATCCAGCGCCATCTCCACAAACACATACCCCGGCAGAAACACACGATCGATCGTGTACTTCTTTCCGTTCCGCATCTCGGTCGTCGGCTCCGTCGGAATCTCGATCCGGCCCACCTTGTCTTCCAGGTGGTACGCCGCCACGCGGCTCTGCAGCGATTCCTTCACCTTGCGCTCAAACCCCGAGTACGCATGAATGATGTACCACTTGAAATTCTCATTGACCGGCGCCGCGGCCACAGCACCAGCGGCATCGCCACCGACCGCCTCGCCTGCAACTGCAATCTCCGGATCAGCAGCAGCCTCAACGGCCAGCGTGCCCTCAGCCGCCGTCTCGATCTCTTCGGCCTGCTCGGTTTGTTCCAACTCATCAGCCATAAATTCTTCCTTCACATCCAACCCAAAATCTTCGTCTACCAACCCTGTCATCTCGACCGAACGGAAGAGCAGAGCCCCGCATTCCAGCGGCGGCACAACTGCCCCAACCAATCCCTAGTGCTTCGTCAGGAAGACGAACATCTGGTCGATTGCTTTGCCGAATATCAGATCCACCGCCTCAAAGTACGCCGCAAACAGAAACACCGTCACGATCACCACAATGGTCGTTGACTGCACCTCCACTCGCGACGGCGTGTGAACCTTGTCCATCTCCTGCCGCGTATCCCGCAGGAACTGCATCATCTTCTGCGGCCCGGAGGTCGCACGCTCGATCATCGTGCCTTCTTCGTGGGTTTCAACTACGGCGTTCGCCATGGCGTGTACTCCTGAAACATTTGCTCGGCTTGATCCAACATCCGGCTCTTCGTTCGTCAATAAGTCTGGCAGGGGCGCTCGGATTCGAACCGAGAAGTTCGGTTTTGGAGACCGACAGTTTAACCGTTGAGCTTACGCCCCTGTGGTGCAGGAAATAGTGCAGGAAATAGCGAATAGGAAATAGGAATCAGTCTGCATTTTGCTGCTTCCTACTTCCTGCTTCCTATTTGCTGCGGCTACTTCGTCTCTTTATGATCCGTGTGCTTACGGCACGTATTACAAAACTTTGAGAACTCCAGCCGACCCGTCGTGGTCTTCTTGTTCTTCGTCGTGGAGTAGTTCCGGTTCTTGCACACCGGGCATTGCAGAGTGATAATTTCGCGCATTGAACTTCCTTTCGAGTTTGGCCAACCACCTCGGCTGGCAAGCAGCTCATCGCCTCAAAATCTTCCTTGAACCGACACGCCGCGACGCAGGGTTAAGGTCCCTGCAACCTGTATTCCTGAAAGTTTTCGCTACGGGAGGCAGAACGGTCAGGCACACGCTCGTCCTCATTCATTATCCACGAAATCCCTGAGAAGTGGAAGTCGCCAGGCAATCAAAAAACCTTCCCTAAGACTTCAGCCGCATATAGGCCATGAGAAGTACGGCGCAGACCACAAATCCAACAGCCCCGATCAAAATGAGTCTGGCAAAGCGATTTGGGTCGCTGCTCTCCTGCATTAGCCACCCCATATTCGACGACGTGGCGGCCATGTCCACCATCACGAGCAGATAGTGATCTTCTTTGCGCAAGAGACGAACTGCGGCTTCCCATGACTCAAACTCTGCGGTACTGCACTGACGGGCATTCTTTCGAAATCCTCGAATTAGACCGGCGATCTTCTCCTCGTACTCCACCTCGTCGTAGTCGCGATCAAACGCCGCATTCACTTCCCAGATGTCCGGCAGCGTCCATCCAGTTTCGGAGAAGTACAACATCTTCCTTTCGATCTCCGAAAGAGGAACACCCACGCGCTCGGATTCCTCAACAATCCTTCCGACGAGAAACTCCTTCGCATCACGACCGGTGGCAAGTATTGGCACGCTCCAATAGTAGCCTCGCTCATCACGCTCCGTTTTAGCGCAAAACAAAAGCGGCGAGCCGAAGCCCGCCGCCCTTCTCTACTCCTTACTACTTACCCTCTACTCCTTGCGTCACTTGATATGCGTCCGCAAAATCTCATCCACACGCGCCTGCCAACCAGCTCCCGTACTCCGAAACGCCTCCACAACATCCGGAGACAACCGAATCGACACAGGCACCTTTTTCGGTGCCTTCTGCCCGCCTCGCTTGCGGCTCGCAAGTGCCTGCTGAAGCCCCTCAGACAATTCGCTAAAAGACATCGACTTCGCAAACGAAGCGCGGGTCCACTCAGGGTTCTCTTTTGTCGGCGCCGATTTATTCGTTCTCTTCATACCGGTTTTGTTCATCTTTGGTCGCCTTCCTAAGACTAATTGCCCGCACATTGGCCCCATCTTCGACAAAAATCAGAGAGTAAAGCCGCGCACCCAGGAAGCCAATCGCCTGCATGCGCAGCTCTCCATAGTCCTCGCGGTCGTCAACAACAAATGTTGCCCATTCGAAATCAATCTCTTCAGCACGCGCCAACGAAATGCCATGCTGCTTCTTATTGATCGCATCTTTCTTGGGGTCGAACGTGATCGCCACACCTGATTGTATACACAATTAAGTCTGTCCGTCGAATAGAAGAGCGACCACCCGAAACCCAGGCCAGCCTGATCCCTAACTCCTACACCCAACCGCTCTCCCCG
>DATCDL010000521.1:0-4553 GCA_036510715.1 Acidobacteriaceae bacterium | reverse complement strand
TGGACAAGTGACGATGAAAGAACAGTCAAAACGGCGTACCTGAAACCTGTTTGCTCAAATGGCTTTATATAGCCGAGGCGTTTTGAAGGACAGGTACGCGGCGTATCTCATCATGGCTAGGAGATAGCTCTCCACTAACAGGCCGAATACATTTACGCAGACTTTCTTCATCCATCAACTTTTCCCTTGCAGTCGGGCGGCGGACCATACATTTGTGCAATCGCCAAATCCTGAAGAGCAACGGACTTTGATACATCGCGACTCAACTCTTGGCCCAACGTCTGCCCATCATTGGTGTACATCTGAACATCGTACTGAGCACGGGATACCGAAACATAGGCGAATCTGCTATTCAACAATTGGCTATGAGCCCGTTCCGAATCTACATGGATCAGCACACGGTCGGCGGTCTGGCCCTGGCTGCTGTGGCTCGTCACCGCATACCCGTAGTCCAGATGCGGATGCTGTTTGACGTTGAACTCGACCTCGCGGCCTGAGTCCATCTTGAGTTTCAGATCGCCGCCGCCGTCGATCCGCTCGACCGTCCCCAGCTCACGGTTCGCTAGCTTCTGATCGTGATACGGCGCGGTCATCTGCACCCGGTCGCCCTGGGCGAAGCTGCGCTCCGTGTCGCGGTAGACGGTCACGCCCTGCAAGCGGCGCGGGTCGTAGCTCAGTTCCTCGCCGCTTTTCCGAGTGACGGTAACGGTGTTGCTTTCGCGGTCGGTGCTTGCCACACGCGCATACTCTCCGGCCTCGATCCCCAGCGGCTTCGACCCTTTCGAGTAGCGGATCACGTCGCCCTGCTCATAGTTCTGCGCGTGTTGCCGGTCGGCCCCCGTGATGTCCTGCCGCGCGTACAGCAGCTCCACGCGATGCTCTTCGGGTTTGACCTGGCCGGTCTCCTGCATCGCTCGATGGATGTGGCCGTTGATCTCGCGGCGGCTTTCATTGTCGGGCGAGACGACCAACGTGTTCTCCGGCTGCCGCACATACTCCCGCGCGATCTCAGCGATGCGCTCCGATCGGTCGCCGATCTCATGCACCCGGCCCTGCAGGTTAAGATTTCCGATCGCTTCTTTCACCTCGCCCCGCGCAAGCTGCTCGACGACCTCCTTCAACGCCGGGTCTTTCTGCCGGATGATCTCGTCAAGATTCGCCGTGCGAAGCCCCGCCTCCTGCAACTGCGCGTAGGGCCTCCCGGCCTCTACCGCCTCATGCTGCCGTGTGTCGCCGACGAACAACACACGATCATTTTCATTGAGCCCCTCGACGAACGTGTGCATCTGCTTCGTGCTTGCCATGCTCGATTCATCGACCACATAGAGCCGCTTCTGGCCGTCGTCCGGTTGATCGCCTCGCGCAAGATGCTTCTGCAACGTCTGCGTCTCGATGCCCGCCTCGCCGAGCTTCTGCGCGGCCCTCGATGTCGGCGCAAGCCCTTCGACCTCATAGCCCGCATGGACGGCGGCTTCACGAACTGCGGCTAAAGAAGTTGTTTTCCCGGCCCCGGCAACGCCCTCCAGCGCCATCATCTGATCGCGGTTCGTCAACACCGTATCGACTGCGTTGTGCTGGCTCTGGCTCAGATGCGGATGCTGCTCCATCGTCTGCTGCCGCACGTTGCCGTCCGCCAACACATCACGATTGCCTTGGCCCATCTTCATCCGGTCGATCAGCTCACGCTCGTAACCCTGCATCTCGCCGGTCGTGAACGCGCGGCCCGCAAGCCCTTCACGGCGCGGAACCTCGATCAGCTCCGAAGACTGCACACGCTTGTCGAACTCGGCCCGCACCTCCGGCAACCGCGCATCGCCCATCGTGTGCTTGAGCGCGGCCCGCATCAACGAACGCTCATCGGTCACGGCCTCGCGCTCCATGCCACGTTCGCGGGCATAGCTCATGCCCTCCTGCGCGGCGGTCCTCGCAGACTCCGGCCTCAGATCCACACTTGGCCGCTGCGCCGCCTCCGTAAGCACTCGCTGCGGCTGCTGGCCGTACTCGACGGCCATCTTCTGATGCTGCGCCCGCACCTCATCGTGCGACAGCGGCTCCTTCGCATCGCGTGTCTGGTATGCCGCGATCTGCGCGGCCCCGGCTCCGGTGCGGCCCTCCGCCGCCATGTGCGCTTCGATCTGCTGACGCCGCGGACTCGACGCCTCCAGGTACTCGCGGCTATATCCCTTGATCTCCGGCTGGCCGTGTTCGCCGCGCTCGATCTCGTAGCCCATCTGCTGCAACTGCACCGCAAGCTCCGAACGATAGACCGCCGTCGCGTACTGCTGGGTCTTGTAGAGTTCCTGCGGCTGCAACGCTCGCGTGTTTCCATCGGCGGTTTCGGTCACGTTGAAGACCACCACATGCGTATGAAGCTGCGGTGCGGCGTAGCCGTCCACTGGTCGGCTGCTGTCATGCTCGAACTTGGCGACGGCCCACGCACCGGTCGTCTCCGCCGGTGCATTGCCGCCGATCCGCCCCTGCACATACCGCTCCATCTCATCGAGCGCGACCTTCACGCTGTCTCGATGCGCCCCTCTGATCCGGTCGTCGCCACCGACCAACGCCGTCAGAGACACAGACTTCGGTGCGCTGAACGTCGCATCCCAACCGGCCCGATGCTCCATCGAGTGGACGGTCACGCCGCGCTCGTTCTCATACTCCCGCGCCGTTTGGTGCCGCACCAACTGCTCTCCCGTCTCCGGGTGCTGGCCCTCGCTCAGCCGCGCGAACTGCTGCTCGTTCACCTCGCCCGTCAAGCCCCACCGCTCCGCAAGCTGGCCTTGCCACTCGCCCCGCACACTCGCGGACTCCGTGTAGTAGTTCCCCTTCGCGTTGGCGAACTCTTCCTTGTGATACGCCTGAGCCTGCCCCGCAGAGATCGGTTTGGAGATCGTCACCATAGATTTACTCGAAGTAAGGCGTCTGCTCGTTCACCTGTGCGGGCTGCTTCTCCTGCTCCTTCGCAGCCTTCGGCGGCTTCCTCGCCGATGCCACTTGCGCCGCCTCTGCCGGTGCCGACACGGCAACACTCGCGGGCTTCGCAACCAGCTTCGGCGCTGGCTTTGCGACCGGCGTTACCGCCGCCGCCGTCGTTTTCCGCTCGATGAACTTCTCCGCGTTCGCCTTCAGCTCCAGGTACGGGAAGCGCATCCGCAACACAAGATTGCCGTGCTTCAGATAGCCGTGCAACGGATCAAGCCCACCGACTTCCGACGCCATCACCAGCGGCTCTCGCGTGATGTCCCGCGACTCATTCTCCGAGTTGCGAGGGAACTTGCCCACCGTCCGCGACTCCCGGAACCGCTCGATCTCCACCTCGCCTATCGCCTTCGAGATCCACTCCGACGCATTCGGCTCACTCGTTTTGAGGAAGATCTTCGTAGCTGGCTGCGACAGCATCGCCTCCGCAACGTGGCCGTACAACGCCTCCACCTGCGCCTTGCCCTGGAAGCCCAGCACCATCGGATTGTCCGATTTGCGGTTCTCCGTTACCGCCGTCGTGAGCTGCGGAAGACGTTGCAGACTCGCCAGCTCATCCAACACGAACCATGTCTTGCGCCGCACCGTGTCGTCGTTCATCAGCCGCAGCACAAGCAGGTCAAGCCATAGGCTCATCAGTGGCCGCATCCGTTCTCTCATGGTCGGCTTCGACGTTAAGAACACCCATCCCTTGCGCTCCTTCGCCCACTCCACCGTGCTCCAGCGCCGCTCGGTTTCACTCTCTTTTGGGAGCAGCTTGAACGCATCCGCCACCATGTTTAGCGACCCCAGAACACCCGACCGCTGCGCCGCTGCGTGGCGGTCGATCATCGCCGCTAGCTCCGTCCCTTCCACCCGTTTGTCGATCTCTTCCGCGTTGCACATCCAGTACGTCAGCTCCTCCGGCGTCGGCTTAAGGTTGAGCAAGTGCGCGAAGATCTTCCTCGGCGCTTCGACGAAGAACCGGTTCTCCCGGCCCTGATCCGGGAACAGAGAAGCGGCTAAGGTCAGGGCCTCCGCCTCGTGCGGAACCTCATCGCCCGGACTCCAGAACGGACACCGCGCATCCATCGAATTCAGGATCACATCGCCCCGCGCCTCGTCGTAAAACTGCGGCAGATACTCCATCGCAGGGTCGTACACGATGGCCGCCTCGCCCCGCTCCCACACCTGCGAGAGAAGCTGCCGTATCGCCGCCGATTTGCCCGTGCCGCTGTCGCCCACGATCAGGAAGTGCGTCGCCTCGCGTTCACGCGGGATACGTGCCCAGCGGCTAAGGTTTTTATGGAAGGTTCGCTCCATCCACGTCTGCTCCTCGTTGATGAACGCCACGCCGTCCGGCAGATGCACCCTCAGCCCCTTCGACTTGCCCAGCTTCTCGTTGAACTCCGTCGTCGTCACCAGCTCCGGCCCGCGCAACCTCCGCCCATGCTTGTACAGCATCCGACGCGCCCGGTCCTTCGGAACCGCCACGAACAACGCCAGCACGAAGAACGCCAGAGAGAAGTAAAACGGCCTCGCCATATAGCCCCAGATGTCGTCATGCTCGAACACCCAACGGCCCAGCAGCGTGT
>DATCDL010000520.1:0-4473 GCA_036510715.1 Acidobacteriaceae bacterium | reverse complement strand
CAGTTCGTCCCGGCTTCCGGCATACACCTCTCGCCTGCATTGGGCCCAGGTTGCGGCGTTGAGGGTACGTGTGTCCTCACCGCTGAGGATTCTGGCGGGTAGGTATATGCGCCAGGTGCCGTCGAGCCAGAGAATAGGCTTGTCATACGGGCCGCGGCTCAACATGGCGGCGAGATTGCGGCGCAAAGGTATGACATAGCCATTTGCGTTGCGGCTTGGGTCATACATGGCAGTACCTCCCCGGTCATTGAGTATGAGCGGGTAGTCGGGGCTTTGCAGCATGCTCCAGTGTGCGCGGGCTACGGCGCCTGAGACTCGGAATGTCTCAAGAAACCGGATAAGACCCGTGCGTTCCGTGGAGCTATTACTGAAGTTACGCCCGAGGCGGCGTCTATGTTGGTCTGGAAAATCGGGTGAACGAGCAAAGTTGGATGCTATGTAGGTAGCAACGTTGGCCCATGAGTCGATCTGGTATGGGCCGGGGAACTCCTGGAAGATAGCGTCAATAGCCGGATTGAAGTTGTGTTCGTGATAGAACCACAAGTCGTCGATATTAAAGTCTTCGTCTCCGGCGTAGAGGTTGTTCTGGTAGGCAACGCTGGTCGCGGCTTGCAGCGCGGTTGTCCCATTGCGTCGTAGCACCCATACTCTGCGTTCGCGTGTTGGGGTCATGGCATGTTCTGATCCGAACCGGCCTATGACTGCAGCTGGCAGGTAGTGCTGGCGGCGCCCACCTGTGTTCGCGACCTTGGGTATGAACATGAAGTGGGGTGGCAAGGGGGCTCGCTTCGACTTAGGTGAACGGACGTGGCAGCTGGCAGCCTGACGTGGGGGGTGTCCGGAAGCTTACTGACGCTGGCTGACATTCCTCTCGCGACCCGCCGAATGTGGTGATGCCGTCGGTGTCCGAAGTCGGCCTGTAGGCCGGGTCTTGTGCAAGCACGTCTCCGACCTGTGCCGATCTGCCGCACATGTCCACTGAGGGGCGGACGGGATCTCGGCAGTTCTCATCGCTTCTGGGCGGTTCTCGCGCTCATGTGCCCCCGATGTGCCCCGACGGGTAGCCTGCTTGACGTTTGAGTGTCAAGCCGCGGAGTTCCGGCACAGCTAACCATCACGTCGCCAAGGCGGATATGATCGCTTGCGTCACGTTGAGTGACGTGGCTTGAGGGGCTGATGATCATATGCTAACCCTGATAGTGCCGGGTAAAAACGGTCCGCCTGGACTAGGCGGAGCCCCACGGCTGACCCGGCCGCTTAACAACGAGGCTCGGTAGGGAGATCGACTCAGTTAGGCCCTTATGGGCTCCGTGGGAAACCTAAGATCAAGATAATCGCTAGGTTGCGGGTGGAATTGTCCGCCTGCCAGGTTAGTCCAACCCGCAGCCTAGCGGCCATGCCGCGTGCTATCGCATGCGGATCATACAACGTAGCGATTAGCGCTATCACCTGAAGGTGGCATGGTAGACCGAGACGCGATCAGAGCCGAGATCAAGCAGTTGCTCAAGGATGGGAATCTACTCTATCGGCGTGAACTAATCGCTACTGCATCGGCTGAAGATCGGAAGAAGCTCGCCGATATGATGGCCAAGGATCCGAATCGCGACAAACTTCTTAAGAAACCGGATTTTGGGTGCGAGTATCAGTCTTGGTATTCAAAGGCCCTTCGTGTGGTCGAGCAGTTGCTTCCGGATCGCTACAACGAATTTCGGGCTCTTTACAAAGATGAGCGCCGTAAGACTCTGGATATCGAGACGTACGGCATTGCGGACTATATTGGCAACTATGCTCCAGTTAGCTTTCGCCAAGGTGCGTCAGCGGAGCGAGCGCTGAACTGTTTTAGACGGCAAATCGATATCGTCTCTACTGCAGAGATCCGCCTTGATTCATTCCTAGCAGATCTCGGCCGCGCGCTGCATAGCGAACTCTTGGATGAGGAACTTGTCGACGCGAGGAAACTGTTGGCTGATGGCAACATACGCGCTGCGGGCGTTGTCGCCGGTGTCGCGCTTGAAGCGCATCTCAAGAAGCTAATTTCAGATCACAGCGTATCGTTTAGGAAGAAAGCTATGCTCTCTAATCTAAATGAAGCTCTTAAAGATGCAAATGTGTATGATGTTCCTCAATGGCGCCGAATCCAACATTTGACGGATGTTCGAAACCTGTGCGGTCACAAGGGCGAGCGCGAACCGAAGCACGAAGAGGTTGAGGATCTAATCACTGAAACGACGAAGATTGTAAAAACTCTTTTCTAGCTTGATGCTTAAGCGTCATGGATTTACCTGGTCTGCACTGTGGTTGCAGTACATCTCGAACTTCCGACGGCGGTTGCCCTACCTGCGGTTATGCCGTCTGGCCTGCGATCCTCGTCAACGCGTGGATTTGGCGCATTCTTCTCGATGTGAGCTACTGGCAGCAAATTAACTGCGAATCATCCTCGGCCTAGCCATGTTGTGTTTTCCCCAGAACCCCCCGCCTAATAAGGTCCTCTTCCAGAGTCATGAGTTCGCGCAGCGACTGTGCCTCACGGTTGCGCGCTGCGTCCAGTGTTCTATGGACGGCTGACTGTAGATCTTTCATTCTGCGCAAGTCGTTCTCCAGCTCGTCTTGCATGGGCAATTGACTCTCATCATCTGCTACACGTCGGATCGCTGCACGAATATTTTTCACCGTGTCTGTAACCGACATCATTTCGTGTTCAGCTCGCTCGCGTACCATACTGGCGTCGCTGACCATTTGACGCTGTTCCGTCAACATATTCATCTTTTGCGCGACCAAGACATCAGGCAGTTCCTTTGCCTGATCTACAGTCTCGTCGCTTACTGTGGCGTTCAGGTACTTCTTTGCGTGGAGCAGGAACGTCTCTGTTGTCATGATGATGAACGGAACACCCGCGACTTTTGCCACCTCTTCCCGAAGCTCGTACCGGGCACCAAGGGTCAGTCCGTGCTCGCGCCTATACCAGTCTTCTTTGCGATCATCGGTGATGAACACGGCCGGAAGGTTGCACTTCCCAGCCTCGTTCATTATTTGTTTAAAGATGAGAAAGTCGCCAGTTGGGTCTGGCTTGTCTCTGTCTTTATAGCCAGGAGGTTCTTTCGCCTCGACGCGCCGCTTCGCCTCTTTCTTGGCGTCTTCAAGATCCTTCGGCTCCATTGGATCGCCCACACGGTCACCCAGTAGGACTTCCAGTCTGGCGAGGATCTTGTCCGAGCCGTGATCCGCCAGCCTGACGTCGTTGGCTTTCTCAGCGCCCGATACGCACTTGTTGATGAGCTTCTGCGCTTGGCGGAGGGTTTGCTCAATTCGGTCGACCGTATCTGAGGCCACGGCGAATCTGGCACCAGTGAACTCTGCAACCATCGTGCAAAGGTTATCGATTGCTGTATCGAACTCCTGCTGGGTCTTGCCGAAGTACGCTTGCTGCTCGGCGATGACGACCAGACGGTTGCGTTGGAACTCCAGGCCGACTTGGTGCGGGATCCACAGCCGGGTGCCCAGTTTTTCAAGCGCTCCAAACAGCTCTCCTCGTGCCGTGGCCTGCACCTTGTAAAGACTAAGCAGGACGTTGGTGTCAGGGACGACAAGACCGTCTTGCATCGCCATCGCAATGGCGGCATCGTCAGGCGCGTAGAAGTGCGCGAACAGATCTTTCATACCGGGCATGACGGTAAGCTACCAGACGCATACCGAGGGCATCGCAGATTCCGTGAGGCCTCCTCAATCGCCTGTCTGGCCAGCGGCCGTCAACGGATTCTTGACGGCAGCCCCGACAATTTAGACGCTTCGGTAGTGCGGTGAGCCGTTTGCTCTGCGCTCACGGAGCGGCGGATTTGACACGGGGGCGGCGGCTGTACGCTTGCCCGCGATCGGGCGGCCTTCCCAGGTCGACCGCATAAGCCCGATGGAGCCGCCGCGAGGGGTCCCCGTGTCAAATCCGCCGCGGCTCCACGACTTCCTCGGGGTTCAGCGGCCCTGCTCTTTGCCTTTCGCGCCAGCCGACCGGGCGTTAGAGGCCGGCCGTGCGGGAGCGAAGCGGGAGCGCGGACGTGCCGTCCCGAGGCGGCGGCGCGAGCGGCCCGTAGGGCCGCCTTGAACCAGTACAGGAAGTTCTCACAGAACGGCAGCCAGCCAGGTGTCAGGCTCCGTTTGATATGTGACACCGTGGCTTCACTTGATGCGTGACACTCCCGTTCATGCTTCGGGAGTTGAAAGTGGTCGAGCAGAGGTACCAGGCTGTTCTTGAGGTCCTTGACAGCATACCGGTCACTGAGGTGGCCGAGCGGTTCGGGGTGACCCGGCAGACGGTCCACCGGTGGGTAGTCCGTTACCGCGAGAGCGGCCTCGACGGGCTAGCTGACCGCTCGCACGCGCCGAAGGCGCACCTGTGGCAGCTAAGCGCCGAGGTCGAGGCGGTGATCTGCGACCTGCGGGCATGTCGCACATCAAGGGAAGCCAAAGTGTCGCGCATCA
>DATCDL010000519.1:0-6114 GCA_036510715.1 Acidobacteriaceae bacterium | reverse complement strand
GTAGGGATCTGCCTCTGCGTTTGCCTTTGCCCTTGCCGTTCTGTCTGTCATTCCCGAAGGGAATCTGCTTCTTCTCTTGCCTTGCGCATCTTCCACCGTCATCCTGACCTGCAAGTCGAACGACCCCCGAAATTGGCCTTTGTTCCTACCCTCGCCGTCCGCGAAGGACCTTGAACGCCCCCCGAATGAACGTCCCCAGATACCACCCATCCAGATACTTATAAGGAGTCTCCCCCATCGTGTAATGCCCGCACGGCAGCACCTTCGCCACATAATCCACACCGTGCGCCGAGAAGTTCTTCAGCACCTCCAGCGAATACTGCACCACAAACGTCAAGTCATACGGCGCATAAATCACCAGCGTCCGCCGCTTCAGATCGCCGGCACCCCGAGCCTCGCCCGTAGCCGCAAACGACTCCATAAAGCTCATCGGGCTCACCCCGGCAAACATCGCCCGCACCTCGTCCTGCGTCAACCCCGCATGTTCAAACGCCGCCTTCACATGCCGAGTGCTCTGCCCCGTCCACACCACATCCCCAAACTGCGTACTCGCATGATTGAACGCGCAAACCCGTAGCCGCGAATCCATCGCCGCTGCAATAAACGCATACGCGCTCCCCAGGCTCGTCCCCATCACGCCAATCTGCGTATACCCCTGCGACTCCAGCCAATCCACGCAGCTCCGGATATCCACCACCGCCTGCCGGCACGCAGCAAGCGTCCGCCCCACATTCGCACTCACCGCATAGTCCGACCGCTCCAGCTCCGCCGGCCTCCGCACATCGTGATAAGGCTTCGATAGCCTCAAACACGAAATCCCAAACCGGTTGAACATCTCGCAGATCACGTTGTGCGAAAACGCATCCGCGTTCCACTGCGGCATCACGATCATCGCCTGCTTCGGCCTCCGCCCCCTGCCCTCGCGGTTGCCTTCTCTATCCTCTACCCCTCTATCCTCTACACTCTGCTTCACCTCATACCACCGGGCATTCACCGTATCGTTCTCCGGATAAGGAGTCGACACCGCCGAGCTGAACCGCAAAAACGGCGACGGCCTCAGCTCCCCCACCCTGGCCCGCCGCTTCCACTCCCGCTCCTGCTCCAGCGTCTCAGGCCGCACGTTGGTCGGATAAAGCTCCGGAAAATGTTGTTCAATCCGAAAATCCGTCGGCGTCACATAATCAAAAAACTCATGCGGAGTAGCGACGATCCTGTCATTGATCGCAATCATCGCCTCCAGCGCCGAAACCTCCCCGCGCTCGACCGCCGCGGCAGCCTCGTCCCCGCCAAAATCCCCCAAATGGTCAAATCCCCACTCCAACGGCCGTTCCACCCGGTTCGAGTCCCGCGTCGTAAGAGCCGTCTCCCACGCATACATCCACTTCGCATAAAGCCCAGCAAGCATTCATCCAGTCTACCGTCCCTCCCCCCAACCCTCCGTGATCCCTCCCCATCCTCCTCCGCACCCATCCAAAAAATCACCTCCGACAGGAGCCTACCCTCGTCGTACCTACCACGAACCGGGCATAAGCTGAGCATATGCAAAAGGAGGACTCGTGAAACGTGCGCATCGGATCGGGGCGTGGCTCGGTGGCAGTTTGCTGGCATTATTGCTGACATGCGCGTTGGTAGTCTTTGCGTTTTTTCACATATTTTATCCGCATGTGCGACCTGCCAACTACCCGCCGACGCACAATCTCGCCACGGCACAACGTCAGGACCTGGACTACTTCAAGCAATATTTCACATTGAATCGTTCCTACACGCCATCGGCTCGCGCCCAGGCCGAGCGACTGTTCCGAGACACGTACGCGAAAGTCGGCGCGTTGTCGCCCGCCGCGTTTTCGTTGTCGATTCTGCGCATGGTCGCACTGGCTGACAACGGTCATTCGCAGGTCTACAAGGGGTCGCTATCGAGCACCAACAATCGCATTCCGTGCCGTCTGTATCACTTCGCCGATGGCTATTACGTCATCCGTACGCGGCCAGCTTGCGCCGCACTGCTTGGTGCAAAACTGATCGCCGTCGATGCACAGCCTGTGGATGAACTGGTCGATCGCATGTTCGAGTACTCGGGTGGCCCCCGAAATCACTACGATCAATACGTCTCTGTGTTCTTCCTCGAATCGCCCGCCCTTCTGCATGCAGCGGGTTTGGTGGCGCAGGCCGATCAACTCACCCTGCAGGTGCAGTTGCGAGACGGTTCCCTACAGAAGGTGGCGATGCACGCCGATCCTCCCAATCCGGATGCCCCGGACGTATACTCCGACGCCTATCTGTCCCCGCAGCACATCGACGGAGAGGCGGCAGACTGGTCGCCGCTGTTGGCCCGCGATGCCGCTCTGCCCCTGTTTCTACGCGACTACGCCAATCCGTTCCAGGCTACATACTGGCCCGGCAAGAGCATGTATTACGTGCTGTTCCGCAGCAATGAGAACGAACCGGGTCATCCGATCGGCCCGTTTGTCAACCAGGTGGAGCATCGGATCACCGCCGTTCGGCCACGTTACATCGTGCTTGATTTGCGTCTCGATCAGGGGGGCGATTTCGTCACGACCGCGGCTCTGATGAAGCGCATCACCACCCTGACCGGTTCGATCCAACACGTCTACGTGCTGGTTAGTGCGTGGACCTTCTCCGCCGGTAACATCGGTCTTGCGTTAGTGAAGGACCACGGCGGTCGCAAGGTCACTGTCATCGGCGAGCCAGCCGGCGACCGTGTGCGCATCTGGGCAGAGGGCAGCTATATCACCCTTCCTCATTCGAAGCTCGACATTGGTTTTGCGACGGGGTATGAGGACTATTCGAAGCCGTGCTGGAGACGACAGCACTGCTTCTGGACCACCCTGTTTTTTCCCACCCATGTTGCCTCGTTCGACCCGGATATCCGTGTGCCATATACCTTCGATGATTACGTGCATCTGCGTGATCCTCTGCTAGCCAAAGCGATGTCGCTTGCAAGCAACGCAACGTCGCAGCATTGACACACTGTTGTGACAAATCCCCGGATCTATTGCCCCGCGCGAAGCCAAAACATCCGGCAACGTCGCAGCTTCAGCACCACTTAAGCTCATTGCGTCAATCTGTACGCAGTGCAAATCCGTCTTTCGAATGTCGGCGCGATCCTGTTTCTTACGCTGTGCGTTTTTCCGTGCGTGCGGCGAGCGTCGGCTCAGGCCGATTCACAAACCGCCGTCCCACCAGCCTCATCACCCGTTCGAGGAACCATCCGCGGACAGATCCTGGACCCTACCCATGCCTTGATCCGGGGTGCGAACGTTACGCTCCTCACAGCGGAGGGCCAGCAGTTGGCCGCATCCACATCGGATGCCTCAGGTGAATTTCTCTTCCGCGGGCTGAAGGCTGGCGATTACTTGATCCGGGTCACCTCCGAAGGTTTCGGCCCGTTTCAATCCGGCCTCCTGCAGCTCGCAGCGCATCAGGCAAAGCGCCTCGACATCACAATGGCAGTTCTTGGAAATGTGGTGAGTGTTACGGTTGCCGGCGAAGATTCCCCTGTCACCACCGAAGCCGGTGCCAATGCAAGCGCTGTCGTGCTCAAGGGCGATGATCTCGACGCGCTTGCGGAGGACCCTGACGAACTGGCCAACGAACTTTCTGCGTTGGCTGGGCCGTCCGCCGGCCCCAATGGCAGCGAAACCTTTATCGATGGCTTCAGCGGAGGCGAACTCCCTCCGGAGTCGGCCATTTTGCAGATTCGGGTCAATCAGAATCCCTTTTCAGCAGAATTCGATCGGCTGGGATATGGACGCCTTGAGATCCTGACCAAGCCCGGAACCGAGAAGCTCCATGGCCAGGCCCTTCTGCAGGGCAACGACAACTCCTTCAATACCGGAGATCCATTCACCGCCAACATTCCCGCTTATCACAGCTATCAGTTCAGCGGCTCGCTAACCGGAGCAATCTCGAAAAGTGCTTCCTTCTCTTTGAACGTAGACAGCCGCGACCTGCAAAGCGTTAACGCGTGGGTCATTCCAGATGCGGTTCTGCCAAACAGCGCCGGTGTGTATGTGGACAACGTCAACTATCCCGTCAGCCTGCTAAGCCCGCATATTCTCGACAATGTTTCATTGCGATTCGATTGGCAACTAGGCAAGACCACCATGACCGCTCGCTACGGATTCTGGTACCAAAATGAGAAAGGAAATCTCGATTCAGGCCCCGGCACCCTGGCAAGCGGTTCAACCCACGAGTCCAATTCCGACCACACCGCGCAGCTCTCAAGCACAACCGTTTTCAACGATCATTTCGTCAACGAGAGCCAGCTTCAGTTCGAACGCCACGACGAGAATCACTATCCGGACTCCACCCAGTGCACAACGAGCGTAGCTGGCGATTTTGTAGGCGGCGGCTTCACCGGTCAGATCAGGCAGGATCACCGCATCGCGCTTGAGTTTCAGAACCTCAGCACCCTAAGCTACAACCGGCACGCCATCTCCTTCGGCACGCGTCTTCGCGATAACCGCGATGCAAACAAGAGCACCGCAAACTTCAACGGCACATTTAACTTTTCGCCAACCACGATGGGACAAACCACCTACTCTGCCAGCCAGGTCTATGAGCACCTGGCCAATGGCCTCGCCTCCGGGCAGACCTTTAATGCTCTGGTGGCGCAGGGCTTCGGACCATCCTCCGCCAGCTACACCGTCGGCAATCCATCGGCAGTAGCAAATGTCTTCGATGCTGCCTTGTTTTTCCAGGATGATATACGCCTCAGCAACCGGTTATCGCTCTCAGGCGGCCTGCGATGGGAGGCGCAGAATCATATTGCCGATCACAACGACTGGGCTCCGCGCGTGGCAGTCGCCTATGCGCTCGATGGCCGGAACGGACAAAAGGTCAAAACGGTCCTTCGTGCCGGATACGGCATCTTTTATGACCGCGTCGCAACCGCAAATTTCTACACGATCAATCGATCCAACCGGGTGAGGCAAGTCGTGTTCAGCGATCCCAAGTGCAGCGCAAGTGCAAGCTCGTTAGACAATATCGATATGACGGCCTGCACCAGCGGAACGGGTACGACGGCAAACAGCACGCCCTCTGTCCGCTACGAAATTGCGCCGGATTATCACGCGTCCTACACCGGGCAGACAAGCCTAAGCGTCGAGCGACAGCTGCTACCCGGAACGAGTGTGACCGTCACCTATCTTCATTCCTTCGGCGTTCACCAGCAGGTGCTTCGGAATGCCAACCAGGCGATCGGAGGCACCCCGCAGACAACATCCCAAAGCTACCTTTACCAATACTTCCCTGAAGCGATCTTCAAGCAGCATCAGTTCATTACCAGCTTCAAAACCAGGGTAGGAAAAAACCTTTCCCTGAGCGGGTTTTATACCTACTCCACCGCAGTCAGCAATGGAGCCGGCGGCATCGGCAACAACGCAGTCTCGAATGCCTACGACCTGAACCAGGATCTGGGACGAGCCGGTTTCGTTCGGCGTAACGTAGCCTTCCTCACAGGAACTTATAACGGTCCGTGGGGAATGACTTTTAATCCTTTCGTGATTTCCCAGTCAGGGCAGCCCTTCAACATCACTCTCGCCGCCGATCCACTGAATAACCTCTTCAATCAGCGGCCGACGTATGCAACCGCATCCACTCCCGCCATCGACAAGGTAGCCACTCCATTCGGAGTCCTGGATAGCGCCGCCCTTCCTGGGGAGCAACGGGTGCCCGTCAACCTTGGAACCGGTCCCGCATCCTTTGCTGTGAATCTGAGCATCGGCCGTGCCTTCTCATTCGGCGGCCGGCTCAACGGCAATGGAAATGCACCAACCGCCTCGTCCTCGTCTGCAGAGGTTGGGCGCAAATACGCTCTGCGGTTCAGCGTGCAAGCTCTCAACGTCTTCAACAACATCAACTACGGGACGCCCATCGGTGTCCTCGGATCTCCGTACTTCGATCGCCCTACCTCCCTCGCCGGGGACGCCTACAGCACCGGCTCAGCCGCGCGCCGTATCTACCTGCAAATGGCATTCTCCTTCTGAAGGCAAATTCATCGGATGCCCGATACCCACCCGCGCTCCTCGCCGAGTCACTCATCAAGGACTGATGAGTCCGGGAATCGGCTTCCCGGAATCGATCTCGAAAATC
>DATCDL010000518.1:0-4281 GCA_036510715.1 Acidobacteriaceae bacterium | reverse complement strand
AGTCGTCGCTCGTACATGTGCCTTCCCATTCAGAACCCCAGCTTCGTCGTTCGAGGCAAGCTACCGATAATGGTTGTTAACGGGTCACTTCCTCAAACGGTGTTTCAAAGGAGGAATCCGAAAGCCATCCAGAGCATAAGCTTCCCATGATTCTCCGAGTGGCGCGTTTAACCGGCCAATCTCTGCCTATTTTTCTGGAGCGTCGAGGGAATGCGCCTCAGAAACGATCTTGCTTAGTCGATTGGCAAGGCGGTCAAGGTGTCGGCGAGAAGCGCCGTCCGGCAAGGTGCGACGAAACATCTCCAGGACGTGTTGTGCAGCCTGGAGTGCTTGGACCAAGCCCGACAGATCGGCACGTGCTGGACTTAACGGCCTCGGTTGTGGCACGAGGTGGCGGGGCTGGGAACGGGCTTGCTGATACTCGCGCTGCAGATCAGGCAAAGCGATGCCGAGATAGCGCATGGTCATGTCTGGTGAACTGTGCCCGAGGAGTTTCATGATGCCGGGGAAGCTTACGCCGGCACGGAGCATGAAAGTGGCATAGGTGTGTCTTAGCTGATGCGGGACGATCCACGCGGAGATTCCCGCCGCGGCGGTGATTTCGTGCAGCGATTTGCGGAGTCCGCGAAGCAGCATTTCCCGTCCGCGCGGGCGGGCCAGGAGGAAGCCATCAGCCGGCGTCGGATCGAGCGAGCGCAAGGTTCGGAGCCGCTGTACCAGTTGGCAGACAAATGAATCGACCGGAACCAGCCGTTCGGTTTTCATTTTGCCGAGCGGGACATGAATTGCCCATTCCTCAGGAGCGCCGGCGTGCAGGCAATCGGAAGATAGATCGACGCACTCGCCGATGCGCATACCGGTGTGGCGGAGTAAGAGGAGTACATTGCTGGCCAGATCGTTGCGCCGGACCAGCTCCTGCTGAAGGAGTTGATCATCTTCGGCGAGTAGCGGGCGCGGCACTTTTCTTTCGCGTCGCGGGCAGTCGTCAGGACGGAGCAGATGCGCCAGGTCGGGCATCTGTTCGTTCCAGGCCAACTCTTCAAGAATATGTCGCAGGCGGACCACATTGTTGACGTGGGTGGCCAGAACGATTGGTGGCTTGCGTGAACGCAGGTGGGCCAGCCAGCCAAGAATATGGGGATCGCGACGCAACTCCTGCAAGGAGCGAACTTCGTGATGGTCGGCCCCGAGATAACGCAGAAAGCTACGCGTGACGGCACGATAACCGCGGACGGTGTCCGGACTCAGCGAGGCAGCGATGGAGTCGACGGCACGCCAGAAGACGTCGGCCAACGGATGAGAGAGTGGGCGTCGCTCACGCGTCATGGTTGTAGTGGGAGAGTCGGCCGCACGTGTTGCTTTACAGCACGCGCGTATTGCTGATAGACGTCAAGTGGAGTCAGTTGGACATAAACTAAGGTGGTCTGAATCTGCGAGTGACCCATAAGTTGCATGAGCGCTGGCAGACTCACACCAGCCCGGATCATGTCTGAGGCGAATGTGTGGCGGAACCGATGCGGGTTGGCATGAACGACACCGGTGGTGACCCGGTGATGACGGAAGAGTGACCGCAAGCCCTCCGGCGTCATACGTGTGCCACGAGCGCGGCCCTTCAGAGAAACAAACACAGCCGTACCGGTGAAGGCGGGCCGTTCTAAATGCAGATAGTGATCCAGCAACTCAACAGTTTCGGGGGCCAATGGCAAGAATCGGACTTTGCTGCCTTTGCCACGCACGCGGATTTGTGATTCAGCCAGCAGCAAATCGTCCCGGTTGAGAGACAACACTTCTTTGGACCGCAGACCTTGGAGCAGCATCAGTCCGACGATGGCTAGATCTCGCGAGGTACGGAAACTGGACCAGAACCGCGCCACTTCGTCCACCGACAGCGGTAGGATCACGCGTTTGGGAGCCTTGACGCGCAGGCGGCTCAAGGCTTGGCGGGGCCGTGCCACTCTCATAGGAGATCGCTTCCAATAGAGTTGATGAAAGCCAGGAGCGACCTGGGCAGGAACGTTGGGGAATTCGCTTTTGAGCGCACGATCTGCCACGACTATGCGGCGGTTGACGGTGGCGGCCGCAGGCCGGGGTAACTGTCCGGCTTGGAAACGGACATACTCGAGCAGTGTCGATTGGGTAATGGCTTCTTCGATGACGGTATCGGTTTGGTGAACGCTGACCCACCAGCGGAGGAAGTGGAGCAAGTCAAGAGCGTAGCTGCGGAGAGTCGTCTCAGCCAAACACCGAACACATTCCCGATCGAGAAAACGATTGACCCAGATCACCTCTCTTCCCGTTTCTTGTTGCACGACTCGATAGGGGCTCTGCGCGGGTGTTGGATGGGGCTGGTGAACGACATGGAAGGTCATGGACGAGCAGCCTCCAACAGACGCTGGAACAGGTGGGCATCACCGCCTCCAACGAAGAAGCTGTTTGGATCTTGACCATCCGGCAGTGCAACGCGCAGGGCGGCCACGCCTCGCCTCCGGAGCCGGTGTGACATCCATTGCGCCGCATTCTGGCCGCTGTGGTTGTCGTCGGAGTCAAAAGCCAGGTAGACGGTTCGGGGGGCATCGCAAAGTTGCCGGAACTGACACGCGTTGAGATGGGTTCCCAGCGAACAGGTAACGTTGTGAAACCCCGCTTCCCAAAGTACGGCGTAGTCGAACAGCCCCTCGACGAGAATCACTTCCGGATACTGCCGGACTTGGGCCCAAGCATACAGGCCACCCTTAGCTCCCGGTAAGAAACGGTGTGGCGGTGCCGCAGCCGAAAGGCTACGGCCATAAAGATTGCCTTCGAGCGGAAAGACGATGCGCCGCACAAATGCGTCGTATCCCAGGCCGGTCACAAGGCCGGCCTGGTGCAGAGTCGGCAAAGGGTGGCCCAACTGCGTCAGCCAACCTCGCAGGCAACCGCCGGGCGCGTAGCCGATCTGCATGAGTTCGACCGTCGCCCAAGAACGGATTCCGCGTTGGTACAGATACGCAACTGCCTCACTATGGCGGTGTAACTGAACGCGATAGAAACGGGACACTTCATCCAGTAGCGGCGCGGCGCCGCGCCATTGATATAGCAACACAGTGGCTTGCGAGAACTTCACCTGGTGATAGAGTTCCGCAAAGCGAATCAAGTCTCCGCCGCGGCCACAGCCGTAGCAGTAGAACAGGTTTTTGTTGGCATCCACCAGGAAGCTTGGTTTGTGGTCTTCATGCAAAGGACACAGCCCCATCCATCGACCACGGCTAAGTGGCCGCGCAGGGTGCCAATCATGCGCCTGCAGATAGCCCAATAACGGAATCTGCTGTTTCAACTCGTCGAGAGATTGACGATTCACGGACTTCTTGCCTCGATCGGCAGAATACGGCAGAGCGCGCTGAGATCCCAGGCGGCGATGGTGGGTGTCTGCAGAAAGTACGGGTCTGCGACTCGGATCTTGATCCAGCACCACATACTGACCAGTCGCCGCTGAGCCCAGCGGCGCACAGTGGAGGGGTCGGGCAAGCGAGTTGAATCCTCGCAGTGCGGTGCAGCTTGCTCGGCAGAATCGCCGGCGGCGATCCGCTCGCAAGACTGCTGCCGGCAGTGAAGGCTGTAGTGCCCGGCTGGAGCCAGCCAATCAGGCAAAACTGTGAAGGTCTTCCCGCACGGCTCGCAGCGCCCGCGCCGCACCCAGATGCATTGGTGCTGGTCATCGTGGCACTGGCGTCGGCGCCGTCCATGGCCGATGATCGTGTCGTCTTGACAAACTGGACAACGCCGCGGCAGGCGCTCCAGCGGAATCACCCCGGCTCGATGTTGTCTTCCGCTTCTGGCAGTGCGATAAAAAGAATCACGGCTGGCGTGAAGGCCGCCGCTGACCGTCCCTGCCAAGTTTCGATCTGAGGACCGGCCTTCACCCTCCCGGTAAAATCAGTCTCGAACGAAAAAAGAATACTGCTTTCCCACACGGCGCGCACACCACGGCAAAACCGCTCTATCTCCGCTGGCGCTCGATCCTCAAGTCAGATACCCAGATAATGCTTTTGGCCGGTATAAAAGCGTGATTTGGCTCGAAGGTCCGCGCAGTTTGTAGACTCAGCTGGCATTTCCGCCGTCCGCACGCGCTACCACAGTCCGTGGCAAAACGGAATTGCAGGATTATCTCGGCTATTATCACGCTGATGGCGCCTACGATGAATTAGATGATGAATTAGACAAAGACACGCCGCAAGGGAGACCGCCGTCGATCGGGAATCCTGGTGAGCGACTGGCGTCACATCCACGTCTAGGGTCTCAGCA
>DATCDL010000517.1:0-8764 GCA_036510715.1 Acidobacteriaceae bacterium | reverse complement strand
GGATGCGGACAGTCAGTGAGCCAGACAATCCAATCCGCAACGCCCTCTTCCGCCCCAGAGGGGAAGCCGTTCTGGCTGGCGCGGTCTACCAAGACCATATTCTTCTTTCTTGCCGTTCTCACCGCGGCCGGAGCCTACGCTGCCTTTCAGGTTCCCATCTCGGTCTTTCCCGATACCAACTTCCCTCGTATCGTCATTGGCATCGACAACGGCGTGATGCCGGTTGAGCAGATGCAGGTCACGATCACCAAGCCCATCGAGGACGCCGTCAACAGCGTCCCGGGCCTGCTCACGGTGCGCAGCAACACCAGCCGAGGCTCTGCGGAAGTCAGCCTCTTCTTTGACTGGAACGTTGACATGTATCGCACGCTGCAACTGACAGACGCTGCGCTGTCCAAGGTTTCGCAGGAGTTGCCCTCCACCGTCAAGCTCACCACCAACCGCCTCACCTTCGCGACCTTCCCGATCCTCGGCTACGCCCTCACGGCAGACAATCTAGGCCCGCAGACGGTTTCGCAGTCGCGCCTCTGGGAGATAGCCACCTACGACCTCAAGCCGCCGCTGAACCGCGTCTTCGGCGTCAGCACGATCACCGTGCAGGGCGGCCAGATTCCCGAATACCACATCGTCCCGAATCTGGCTCGGCTGCAAACCACCGGCGTCACGCTCCTCGACCTGGTCAACGGTGTCCAGGCCTCGAACATTATCGATTCCCCCGGCCTCTATGAAGCGAATCATGAGCTCGTTCTCGGGCTCATCGGAGCCCAGGCGCACAGCATCGCAGAGCTCTCAAACCTCGTCATCAAGACCACTGCAGGCGGCGCACCCATCCGTGTTGGCGACGTCGCCGAGGTTCGTACCGGGCCCATGCCGGTCTACACCATGGTCACCGCCAACGGGAAACCCTCCGTCCTGATCAATATCGCCCGCCAACCCTCTTCGAACACCGTTCAGGTTGCCGACGCCATCGCCCTCAAGGTCGCCGAGCTTCAGAAGATCCTCCCTGCGGGAGTCCACCTCACCCCGTTCTACGACCAGTCTGAACTCGTCCGCGAGTCCATCACCAGTGTCCGCGACGCCATCCTCATCGGCCTCATCCTCGCGTGCATCATTCTCTTCATCTTCCTGAGAGACTGGTCGAGCTCAGTCGTCGCAGGTCTCGTGATCCCCGTAACGGTAGCGGTTACCATCCTGTTCCTCTGGATCATCGGCCAGTCGTTCAACCTCATGACGCTGGGTGGCCTGGCCGCCGCCATCGGCCTCGTCATCGATGACGCGATCGTCGTGGTCGAAAACATTGTTGTCCACCGCGACGCGGGCCAGTCCCGCACGGACGCCGTTCGCAGCGCACTCAGCGAGATCACAACGCCGCTCGTCTTCTCTACCCTCACTCCCGTGGTCGTCTTCCTCCCGCTCATCTCTGTCACCGGAGTCACTGGCAGCTTCTTCCGCGCGCTGGCCGTTACCATGACCGCAGCGCTGCTCACATCGCTCGGGCTAGCTCTCACCTTTACTCCGGCGCTCAGCCTCTCGCTGCTGCGGAGCAAAAAACACGTTGCAGCAACCGATACCGATGAAGCGGAGCCGCAGCCTGAAATCGCGGGCAAACACGTTGGTGGCCACGAAGATGGTCCCGTGATGCGCCGCATCCTGCACGCGCACGCTCGCGCGCTCAACTTCGCCCTCAGCAAGCCGCTGATCCTCGGCGTCAGCTGTCTCGTCCTCGTCATCGGAGGGTATTTCGCCTACTCTGCCCTCGGCTCCGACCTCCTCCCCGCCATGGACGAGGGCGCGTTCATCCTCGATTACCTCACGCCTGCCGGCACTTCACTGGCCGAGACCAACCGCATACTCGAACACGTAGAACAGATCCTTCAAAAGACTCCCGAGGTCGAGATCACGTCTCGCCGCACGGGTCTCCAACTGGGACTCGCTGCAGTGACCGAGGCCAACTCCGGCGACTTCAGCGTCCGCCTCAGACCGAACCGCTCACGCACCATCGATGAGGTCATCGCCGACGTCCGCCAAAAGATCATCACCTCCGAACCCGCTCTCGACGTCGAATTCGTCCAGGTGCTACAGGACATGATCGGCGATCTCTCCAACTCACCCGAGCCGATCCAGATCAAGCTCTTCAACAACGACCCCGCCCTGCTCAACCAGCTTGGCCCTCGTGTCCAGGCCGCTATCCAGAAGATTCCCGGGGTTGTTGACACCCAGAACGGCGTCGATAACACCATCTCCGGACCTGCAACCGACTTCAAGATCGACCCCGTTGTCGCTGCCCGTCTCGGCTTCACTCCCACTGAAATTGCAGAAGATGCCACCTCTATCCTCGACGGCCTGCCCACCAACGACCCCATCATTCTGAACGGCCGGCCCTACACCATCCGCGTCCGCCTGCCCGACGCGAACCGTTCCTCGTTCGATGCCATACAGAACACCGTGTTCAACTCCAGCAGCGGGCACATCGCCTCGCTCGGAGCGCTCGCGCAGATCACACAACTTCCCCCACAGAATGAAGTCCACACCGAGAATCTTCAACGTCTCGTCGTCGTCAGCGGCCGACTCGAAGGCTCCGATCTCGGCGGCACGATGGTCAAGGTGAAGCAAGCCGTCGACAGCCTGCACCTGCCCGCGACGGTGCGCGTCGAGTACGGCGGGACCTACCAGGAGCAGCAAAAATCCTTCGCCGCCCTCGCCCGTGTCCTCATCCTCGCTCTGGCTCTGGTGTTCGGCGTCCTGCTGGCCGAGTTCCGCAATTTCTCCGCACCGATCGCGATCCTCACCAGCTCTGTCCTCTCGATCACCGGCGTCGTCATCGCGCTGCTCATCACCAATACCAACTTCAACGTCGCCAGCTTCATGGGCCTCATCATGGTCATCGGCATTGTCGCCAAGAACGGCATTCTGTTACTCGACGCGGATGAGAAATTCCGTGCGCAAGCCGAGACACAACGTGTCGTAGACTTCGCAGCAACGGGCGTCCAGCCAGCCTATGACCCTGACCACGACCCGGCGAAAGAAGCCATGCTTCATGCTGCGCAGCGTCGCCTGCGCCCCATTGTGATGACGGCCATCGCCGCCGTCTGCGGCATGTTGCCTCTCGCCTTTGCCCTCGGCTCCGGCTCGCAGATGCTGCAACCCCTGGCGATCGCGGTCATCGGTGGGCTCATGATTTCCATGGTCCTCAGCCTGATCGTCACACCGGTGATCTACTACTTGCTCACGCGCAAACGCCATCGCGAAGACGTGGCGGAGATCGCTGCCTGATCGTGTCTCCAAAAGCTGAGCTTGGCTTATTGTGCAGGGCTTGCCGTCGCTCCGGGTAACACAACCTGCACTCTTGTTCCTAAGCCTTGCGCACTCGATATCGAGATGGATCCGCCACACCGGTCCACAATCGCTTTGCAAATAGCCAGACCCAATCCCGCTCCTCCATTCGCCCTGCTCCGTGAAGGATCTGCCCTGTAGAACCGTTCAAAAATATGAGGCAGCGCTTCCTGAGGAATTCCCTTCCCTTCATCAGAAATAAGCAACTCCACGCTGTCCCCACGCTCTTCCAGGCACACCGTGATCTCGCTTCCCGGGGTGCTGTGCTGCAACGCATTCATCAGCAAGTTAGAGCACAAAACATCGGCACTCTCCGGCTCTATCCTGACCGATTTGTTATCCGACGCTGGCAGGGTGATTCTCACCCGCCGCAGTTGCATGATTGGCTGTAGCCTCTCTACCACCACGTGCAATGTTTTCGACAGGTCCGTCACATGACTTGCACTCGAGAGAGCCTGCTCAGCGCGCGCCAGCATGAGCATCCTGGTGGTCAGGTCCTCCATTCTCTCCGTATCCATGAGCAAGCCTTCGATACTGCTCTGATACTCCTTTGCCGTTCGCTCCCTCATCGACAGGAGCTGCACACTCGATTTAAGCACCGCAATCGAAGTCTTGAGTTCATGCGCGGCATCGCCTGTAAACTGACGCTGACGCTCGAAGGAGGTTCGCAATCCGTTCAGGAGCTTCTGGATCGAAGACGCAATCGGCTCTAGCTCGCGCGTCCTCAAAACTTCTGCGGGAGCATCGAACTCCCAGCAAGCTTCAGAGACACGCTCGGCTCTCAGCGCTAACTCACGCAAAGGGGACATGGAGCGGCGAAGGAACCATGCAATCAGAAATCCCGTGAGTAGGAGTAACAGAAGACTCGCAATCACGTAAAAGCGAACCGCCTCCACCGTCTCACGCCATAAGTGATAGGTCGGTGCCGCATAGATGATTTTGACCGGTCTACGAAATCCACCGTTCTCTTCCCTGTCGATCACCCTCATCCCTGGTTGTTCAAGCGCACGGTAGTGTTTACCTTTCACCTTGAAATTGAAGTAGCTGTAGGTTCGTTGCGAAGAAAGAGCGTTGAGAAGATCGGGCGTCAAACCAGGCGAACCTCCAACGAACTTACCGCCAGCCGTCGTTACTTCGTAGATGTCTTCCTGAGGTAGCGCCAGCTCTGTCCGATCAATCATTACATTATCGTTCGGATCTTCTGCATCCTGGATGGCACCTAATACGGAGTCGACGCGGCCACGCAGCATGATGTCGAAGGCGCGCCTCCTTCCATCCAACTCGTGCATAACGGCTACACCAGAAAAACAGACAGCGCAAAGGAGCTCTGCGAGCAACACCCCGGCAATCAATGTGTGTGTTAGCGAACGTGTCCTCACTAAATTTCCCCCGGTGCAGTCAGCCGGTATCCACGCCCTCGGATCGTGTCGACAGCCGCCAGCACTCCCGTACTACGGAGCTTCTTTCGCAAATTGGAAACATGAGCTTCGATTACATTTGAATGATGCTCCCAGCGGAAATCATAAAGATGTTCAAGAAGCTCCTTCTTTGACACGATAGCTCGCGGACGGAACATAAGGTATTCGAGGATTCGATACTCGGTCGGAGACAGATCGACGAGTAAATCATCACCATGCACTGTTTGCTCTTCGGAATTCAAGCGAAGCCTCCCTACAGTCACCACCGGATGTGACACGCCTTTACCCCGTCGAATGAGGGCCTTCGCGCGGGCAAGTAGTTCCCCGAGATCAAACGGCTTCGTCAGGTAATCGTCCGCCCCCGCGTTTAGCAGTCCGATGACTCGATCACGTTCATCGCGAGCCGTCAGGATCAGCACAGGAGTCGCGTCGCGTCGAGCGCGCATTATGCGAACGATGCCCTGACCATCGACCCCGGGGAGCATCAGATCCAGAATGAGGAGGTCGTAGTTTCCCGACTCCAATAGAGCTAACCCATCCGTACCATTCGAAGCACAATCAACAGCGAAACCTGAGCTGTCGCGAAGTGCAGCCGCAATGTTTTCCGCTAGACGAACTTCATCGTCAACGATTAAGACTCGCATCCCACATCCAATCCGAATAGCGCCTCGCTGTTGCCAAGCACCATCCACGAAATGCTATCTCATGATTGCGATGTTCGTCCTACATGGAAGCAGGATCTGATGAGAGTTCGTCAGATTATCCCGACCGAGCCGCGACCAATGGGGAAGCTGGAGTTCGTTACAAGGCTCAAGGAACAACCGGAATTAGCAGGTGTAGAGGCGTACATAGTCCACCAGGGCCTCTGATGGAAATGGGGTCGACGTGTTGGGCGATCCAGGATACTGTCCACCGACTGCAAGATTCAGAATGATGAAGCTCGCCTGCCCACCATCGAATGGCCAGCTTGCACCATTCAGTCCAGCCAAGCTCGAGCTGGTATAGGTGACATACGGCTTTGTCGGATCGTCGACATAGTAGGAAACGCTGCCGGGTTTCCAAATCATGCCATAGGTGTGCCACGTTGCCGCTGTTACACCATTTGGGAAGTAGAAATTGGTACCTAGAGAACTCCCTGTAAAACCTGGCCCATGGATTGAGCCGACATTAATATCCGGCGTAGTCGCTGCATTGACACGCTCCATCACGTCCTGTTCACCGCATGCAGGCCAGTTGACTGTTTGAATGTTGTTGCCCATAAGCCATGCAGCCGGCCAGAAACCTTGCGCCTCCGGGACCTGTGCACGGAATTCAAGCCTCCCGTATTGAAAACTAAACAAACCGTGGGTCTTTAATCTTGACGAGGTATACACTCCCGCCGACGGTTGT
Source organism: Acidobacteriaceae bacterium (assembly GCA_036510715.1). Taxonomy (GTDB): domain Bacteria; phylum Acidobacteriota; class Terriglobia; order Terriglobales; family Acidobacteriaceae; genus Granulicella. Next base: position 2,624 of record DATCDL010000517.1, on the reverse strand, counting down.
TGAGCCACAATGTGAAGATAGCCATCGGTACCGACATACTCATTTGGCTTCGTAGAATTACATGGAACAGTGGAGGAACCCCACGCACAATAGTTTTCCAGCTCGCCATTACCCCAACCCCCTGCACCGGTGTCGTAAGTCCATACCGCAGGGTTAGGTTGTGCATTTGCTCCGGTAGTGTTATCAAACTCTTCGCTCCACACGAGCGTACCAGAAGCGATATTTGGGGAGAACGTCTTGTTGGAAACGGGGCTATTTGTCTCTCCCCCATGGATACCGATCGCTTGCACGGTCGTATTCGATGCAACGAGAAACGGAGCGATGTACTGGGGCGAAGCACTCGTCGGCGTACTTCCATCCAGGGAGTAATAGATGTTCGCATTGGCAGCGCTGTCGCTGAGGGTGATTAGCACAGCCCCATTCTGTTCTGGAGTGATCGTAAATACAGGTGCGACGACTTGCTCAGTCGGCGGAAGGCCGCTGGAGCTAACCGTATTTGAAGCCGACCCTGAACACCCAAGCGCCGCGAACACCCTGATCCAGAGCAATGTAAACAGGCTAAGAAATACACCCGACGCGCGCTGATATTTATTGAAGGCCACAACTTCACTGCTTTGCGATACGTACGGAGGATTTGGCAACTCAAAGACCTTTCTTACATTCCAGTTTGGCTCGCCGGGGAAAGTACCGAGCGAAATAATGTCAGACTGAATCTGGCTCTCAGTCGCAAATCCTGTCGTCGTACATCCTGCAAAGAGACACAGGAACACCTACCCAGAAAGACAACGAATAGATCGGGGATGGCGAGTGAACGCCATCCCCGATGGTTGCATGCTCATGTACAGAGATTAGAACGAGAAGCGTGCGTACAGTTGGATGTGACGACCGCCGTCTGTAACGGAAGTAATTACCGCAGGATGGGTGTCATCGATTGCTGAGTCAGGACCACCAAAACTTGCATGGTTGAGTGCATTCTGTGCATCAGCACGAATCTCAAGTCTGTACTTCTGATAAACGCTGAACGTTTTGCCGAAGGAGAGGTTCAAGTTTGTATAGCCCGGCCCGTACAGAGAGTTCCTGTGGACGTTGCCGAACATTGCTATACCCGGACTAGCATACGCAAACTTATTGAACCAATTGGCAAGCGTGTGAACTGAGGCTTGTGCACCGCCATTGTGAGTATCTCCTGTATTGTTCGGTGCGACCACGGAGCGTGGATTACCGATCAAGTTGGGGAACTGACTTCCGGCCTGAGCATAGGTTTGAGAACTCGACATCACCGGTGTGAAGGGAGAGCCTGTGTTTTCGCGCGAGGTCGCCGCCAGTCTCCAACCTCCGAATACAACGTCCTCAAGCACGCTCTTGTTGAGGAATTGTGCTCCCCGGCCGAAGGGCAGAGTGTAGATGCCGGAGAACGTAAACACATGACGAAGGTCAAAGTTGGATGGTCCGTAGTTGCAGGGAACACAGAAACTACTTTGGTAGGTCTGTGAACCTGCGCTGCTGCCCCAACCAGAGGAATCCTGAGAATCCAGGAACTTCGAGAAAGTATAGTTTGCATTGAGTTCCAACCCATGGGTCAGGCGCTTCTGGAACACCGCCTGGAACGAGTTGTAGTTCGATATTCCATTGTTGGTGCTACCACCAAGACCTGTGAAGTTAGGATAAGGACGTTTATTGCTGCCAGGAGTGATGTCAGTTACGGATAACTCCGATTGCGGAACCTGATTGATGTCCACACACAGGGAAGTTAAGGTTATAACCATGGCTTCCAACATAGGCTGCAGATACCATCATCGTGCTACCGAACTCATGCTGAACAGTGACGTTATACTGCCAGATTTTCGGGACTGGGGTGTGGTACATGTTGTAGGAAAGACGATTGCCATTATTGGCATTGGGTATAGTTGGAGCAGCGACGTACAACTGCCGCATACTCTTTCCATAGCCGCCTTCAGAGTTGATGTTACCGTCAGAATCTAATAGCAGCTGAGGATATATCCCACCGGACGGATCAAATGCTCCGCCTGCTGAACCTAAAGCATTCCCCATGCCTCCGCCGTAGGTATCCTCTGACCAGGTGTAGTTATAGAGTCCAAAACCACCGCGAATAATCGTGTTCGGTCTTACCGTCCACGATGCACCAACGCGTGGCATAAAGGTATTCCAGATCGGTGCCTGAAGAGTGGTGCGGCCGTTGGCGTGGCTAAATGCAAACCACTCTGCACCAAGAGAATTTGTTAATCCATTTGGATCTGTACCAGGATTGATCACAGTGGGATCGAAGGCAGCGATATTACCTTTAACCTCGCGCCAGCCTGTAGTTCCAGCCCAGCGTAGACCAAGGTTAACCGTGAGGTTAGGACGTACTTTGATGTCATCTTGTACAAAGGCTTGAGGATTTTTCAAGCGTCTGCCCCACTCTGGATTTACATTGCCATACCAATCAGCACTGTAACCAAGCAGGAAGTCCGCGTAGTCGGTGGGGTCCGTGACTTGTGCATCCGGTTGACCGGGAGCGGCCTGACTGTTGAGTTCCTGATCCGTGTAATAGCCCTGGAAGTCTACCGATCCGGGGTTCTGATTGCCCCAGGCTGTGGAATCCGCGCGGCTGATAAGGAACT
>DATCDL010000516.1:0-3555 GCA_036510715.1 Acidobacteriaceae bacterium | reverse complement strand
CCTCGCCCCCGGGACCAGTCGCGTGCAGCGTCTGCATGCGCCATTTGTAACCGAAAAGGAAATCTCCGCCGTCACTGAATTCTGGCGCGCCCAGGGCGAGGCCGAATACGTCCACGGCTTCCTAGAAGGCCCGAAGGATGAGAAGGCCGGCGACGGCATCTCCGACGGCGAAAGCTCCGAAGACGATGCCCTCTTCGACGACGCCGTGCGCCTCGTCTTCGAGTTCGGCAAAGCCTCGACGTCGCTCCTGCAGCGCCGCCTCCGCATCGGCTACGGCCGCGCCGCCCACCTCATCGACATGATGGAGCGCGACGGCCTCGTAGGTCCGGCCGACGGCTCCAAGCCCCGCGAAATCCTCAAGTCCCCCAGCTACTTCGCCGAAGTCGACGCCGCAATCAAGTAATTACTTCGCCGCGTTCGACCGCCGCAACCAACGCATCACTTCAGCACGCACGCGCTCGTAACGCGGTTCGCCGTTTGGGTAGCGCGTAATCGTCCCATGCGCCTTGCCCGTATACCAGTTCAGCGCAAAGTCCTTGATCGAAGCTGCGTTCGTAGCATCGTCGCCGATGTGGACTTCGCCACCCACCGCCAGAGCTCTGCGTGCGGCCTCCGCCGATTCCAGCGAAATATATTCCCTCACCCGACCATCCGGCCCAAAGTATTCGAAGTTGTAGCGAGTAAGCGAGCGTCCCACCGGCTCGTAGTACTCCCGCACAATCCAGTGCTCTCCCCGCACCTCAAACGAATCGATCACATCGCTCTCGCGCGCGCTGATACCAGGAGCCCCCCGCTGCCGAGCTCCACGCAGCAAAGCACGCTCGCGGTCAAACTCTTCCCATCGCCCCAATGCCGCCTCGACGATCACCAGGTTCTTATGCGCCACCCAGAACTCCGGCTCCGCCGCCACCACCCGCCGGTACTCCAACTCCGCGGCCTCATACTCATGCAGCCCCAACTCCGCGTCTCCCACGCCTTCTTCGCCGTCAACGCTATCCGGATGCGCCTTCGCATACGCCGCATACATCTCCTCGGCGCGCTGGTATTCCTTCGCCGCAGCCGCCTTTCGCGCAGCCACCAGCTCCGGAGGAACCGTTCTCTGTGCATCCATCCCCTGCCCACACGCGAGCACCATCACCGCGACAATCAGGCCCTGGCGCACCATCGCATTTCCGGCAATCATTCGTCTCAATCCGTTCTACCTATGCCTTCCCCGTCGCTTCGTGTGTCTGCTGGCAAGCGCTCCCAGCGCTGCAATCGCTGCCAGCAGCGCGATCCAGTACCTCTCCGGATTGCGTTCGTCGTAGGTCTTCGCATCCTTCCGCTGAACATAATCTCGATTCAGCACTTCCGGCCCCAGCACCGCCGCATGCGGCTTTGTCGCCCTCTTCGCCAGCGCATCAAGATCATAGACGGATGCGCGCAGCCCTTCGTCACCATAGCGCAACGTATACGTTGACCCCGCCGCCGCATCGAAGCAGATCGTACGCTGCCGCATCTCCAGTTGGATCGCCTTGATCGGCAGCGGCGGCGCACTCCCATTCTCAATCTCAATCCTGACCGCCGCAGCCTCGCGCAGGTTGGACGCGATCACCGCGATCTGCGTCAGCTTCGCAGCGTGAATCTCCTCCTCCCCTCCGCGCGTCACCCGCCATATCTCACCATGAATCACTTCCTCTGGACGCGCCAGCGCCTTCACATCTCTTCCCGCCGAGATCGTGACCCTGCGTAAAAAGTCGGCCTTGTATCCCGGTTCAACGACGAAGTTCACACGCTCGATCGGCAAATGAGCTGGGACTTCCATCTGCGCCACGCTCGACGTCCCCTCCTGCGTGATCTTGCTGGTACTCGCGACAACCGTGTACAGCGTCTGCGCCTCACGACTCGCAGGCACTGTCGCTCCTTCAACGATCGCAGCCGACAAGTGCGGAAACGCACCTCCATCGGTCCCGCGCAGATGCAGCTTAACATGCAGTTGCGCAAAGCTCGACTCCTGCATCGCCAGCGACGTCGACCGCGCGAGATGTTCCTGCGTAAAGTCGAACAGCGTAAACGTCCCAAGCGATTTCGCAGGCCCACCCTTACCATCCAACCCCGACACCTCCGCCGTCGCAATAAAGTTCTTCGCCGCAAGCTGCAGATCGACGACGGTGTACGCACGCCGCGGCATGGCCAGATCAAAAACAATCTCACCCCGCTGCAATCTAAGATTCTGCACCGTCGCAACCACCGCATCCATAGGCTGCGCCTCGCTATAACTCACAGCGAACGGCACCTCCTCTTCCTTCCCTGCTCCCATCTCACGGAACACCCGCAAATCACCTTCAGACCAATTCCCGGCATCGGCATACACGCTTGCATCGAGCACCGCGCATGTATCACCCACCGCCCCGGCCGGCAGTGTGATCGAGCGCTCATAGCGCAAATGCTGCGGATCAGCCGCGGATACCGCCCCCGCACCCGGCGAACCAAAGTCAGCCTGCCATAACAGCACCACCATCAATGCAAGGGAAATCTTCAAGCGTCAGCCTCGCCTCGCACGTCACCCGTGGTTCGTCTCCGCAGACCCTTCGTCCTCATGGCCTAACTTTACCCCCATCCCAGCGAACTTGGCACCCAATTCGTCCGCACCCTTTCACCTCTCCACCGCATCGATACAATCGATACTATGAGCGAACATACCCACTACGATGTCCTCGTCATTGGCGCCGGCCCTACCGGCCTCGCCTGCGCCATCGCAGCCCAACGCAACGGCCTCCGTGTCGTTCTCGTGGACAAGGGTTGCCTCACCAACTCGCTCTTCAATTACCCCGCCCACATGACCTTCTTCACCACGCCCGAGTTGCTCGAGATCGGCAACATGCCCTTCTCCTCTCCCAACCAGAAGCCCTCCCGTTCCGAGGCCCTCGAGTACTACCGCAAGGTAGCCGAGCACTACCGGCTCGACATCCGCCAATACGAAAACGTCGACCAAGTAACCGGCTCCGATGGTGACTTCGCCGTCCACACCACCGACAAGTTCGGCCGCAAACTCATCCATCGCACACGCAAGCTCATCGTCTCCACCGGCTACTATGACCTTCCCAACTACCTCAGCATTCCCGGCGAAGATCTCCCCAAGGTCAAGCACTATTATCACGAACCGCATCCCTACTTCGACCAGGATGTCCTCGTCATCGGCGGCAAGAATTCCGCCGCAATCGCAGCTCTCGACCTATGGCGTCACGGCGCGCGCGTCACCCTCGTCCACCGTGGTGCCGCACTCCATCCCCACATCAAATACTGGATCAAGCCCGACATCGAAAACCGCATCAAAAACGGCGAGGTCGTGGCACACTTCAACACCACCGTCAGCGAAATCACCGAAGACTCGGTAACCCTGCTCACACCCGGTGGTCCCAAAGTTCTCCCCAATCATTTCGTCTTCGCCCTGACCGGCTATCACCCCGACTTCGACTTCATCGAGTCTCTCGGCGTCCTGCTCGAAGAAGCCAACGCCCGCTGCCCGGTCTGCAATCCCGCCACCCTCGAATCCAACGTACCCGGAATCTATCT
>DATCDL010000515.1:0-2125 GCA_036510715.1 Acidobacteriaceae bacterium | reverse complement strand
TGGGGATCAAGCGCGTGATCGCTGTTGCGCGGCGCTTTGGCATCACCAGCGATATGCCTGCGTTTCTGCCCGTGGCCATCGGTGCGGCGGACCTCACGCTGGCGGAGCAGGTCGGTGGATACAGCGTGTTTCCCAACGATGGGATTCTGATTGTGCCGCACACGATTCGGCGGGTTACGCGCTTCGATGGATCGCCGCTGGAGCAACCGCGGCCACAGGTGAGTGAGGCGATTCCTATGGGGATTGCACGCGAGATGATGGTGTTGCTGGAGGCCGTGGTGCAGCATGGAACCGGGGTTGCGGCGGCGCAGTTGCACCACGCGCTCGGCGGCAAGACGGGTACGACGAACAACTTTACGGACGCGTGGTTCCTTGGATTTTCGCCATCAGTGACGTGCGGAACGTGGGTTGGTTTTGACAATCGTCAGTCGCTGGGAGAGAAGGAGACCGGCGCCCGGGCTGCTCTGCCGATCTGGATCGACTTTATGAAGGTCGCCATTGCGGACAAGCCGAACGAGGTGTTCGCCCACCCCAATGCGCCCAAGCGTGAGATCGATGTTGCCACCGAACCCGCTGTCGACGCAATCCCGGTGGCGCCACAGCCGCGAGAAGGGGATCAAGCCGAACCAGACGATGCTGGGACAGATGTTCCTGCCGAGAATCCTGCGTCGTTGCCGGTGGGTCCGAGCACGCTTCCGGAGGATGTGGGGACGCGAGATTCAGCCAGCGCGGCCTTCGTGAGGGACGTCCCCAAGGCTGGTGCAGTCGCGACACCAGCAAAGCCCCTGAAGCCGGGAACGCATCCGGTACGCAAGATGCCGCTGAAGCCTGCGAACAAGAAGGCTGTGATCGACTTTACCAAGCCGCACTATTAGTCCAGACGGGCGTGAAGGGCTTCGGCCAGCGCAAAGTAGCGCAGCGCGTGCTTCACGTCGAGGCCTATCTGCGCGCGCAGAGCTTCGGGTGAATCGAAACGGCGCTCGGGCCGCAGCCGCTGCAGGAAGGTCATCTCCAGCGGTGTGGATTCACTGAGGGGAAGGGGCTCGAAGTCGAGCAGATGCGTCTCTACGGCGAAGGAATCCGCTCCGAAGGTGGGGCGATTGCCGATGTTGGTGACGCCACGGAAGAGTCGTTCGCCGGCAATCTTCAAGGTCGTGATGTAGACGCCGTGGGCGGGGAGCAGGTCTGCGTAGGGAGCAAGGTTGATGGTGGGAACGGTGTAGCGCGTGCCGTACCCTCTGCCGGCTGCCGGGGTGCTGCGGATGGCGAAGGAGCGGCCCAGCAGGGCGCGGGCCTGATGCAGATTTCCGGCGGCGATGAGGGCTCGGATGCGGCTGGACGAGATGGCAGCGCCGCGCGCGATGCGCGGAACATAGGCTCGAACAACGAAGCCGAGCTCGCGGCCCAACTCCGATAGGCCGGCGATGTCGGCCTCGGCCTGATGGCCGAAGCGGAAGGTTTCGCCTTCGTGGACCTCGACGGCATGGAGAGCGTCGTGGAGGACTCGCTCGACGAACTGGCGGGCCGTCCAGTGGCGAAGCTCGTCGGTGAAGGGAAGGACCAGGGCGAGATCGAGGCCGGTGGCGTCGAGGAGTTCGAGCTTCTCGGCAATCGGGGTGATGAGGGGAAGGCGCGAATCGGTGCGCAGGACGTGGGCGGGATGGGGGTCAAAGGTGACGGCCACTGCCTGCGCCTTGAGTTCACGAGCGCGTTCCAGAACCGAGGCGATCACCATGCGATGGCCGCAGTGGACGCCGTCGAAGTTGCCGACCGTGACCACCGAGGGCGAGTTGAAGGAGGCGAGTTCAGCTAGCGAGTGGGCGATCTTCACGGCTTATTCTTCTCCGGAAGCTTTGCAAACAACGCATCGAGTTGTTTGGCCGCGATGCCGAAGGGTTTGGAACGGCCGGGGTAGTTGTAGACAACGGCATAATTCTCGCTTACGGTTGGGCCGGCCCAGACATAGTGTTGCTGGTTATAAAGACGCGATTCTTCGATGGAGTACTTTGCGGGAGCGCCGGGGCTGATGATGTAGACGGCTCGTGGATCGTATGTGGTCGCGTATAGAGCCTTCGAGCCGTTGCCGCCGTCACCGAACATTACTTGAGACAGCGAAGGGAATCCT
>DATCDL010000514.1:0-3392 GCA_036510715.1 Acidobacteriaceae bacterium | reverse complement strand
CGAGACCTACACCCTCGAGCGCTCCGCGAATCACAAGTTCCAGATCGTCGACAACCAGCGAGCCGCTGACGGCTACCGAAAGAGACTTCTTTCCCTTTTCGAATTCCCACCGGTATAAACCTGCGGCACCGTGCCGGAAGTTGATGCAACGGTGTTGGAGAAGATCGCGTGGCGCCTTCGGCCGCGGATGCGAGTCGAAGTAGGCAGGAGAGCCCACGATTGCCGCTCGTTGATCCGGTGATACCCGGACGGCAATCATGTCTTTCTGAATGTATTCTCCGAAGTGAATGCCGGCGTCAAAGCCTTCGGCCACGATGTCTCTGCGGCTGTCATCAGTCGTCACATCAAGAATGATGTCCGGATACTCGCGGCTCAGTTTGCCAAGCCTGGGTGCGAGCACGGAAGAGACGGCAAGGCGAGGGAGCAGCAGTCGAATGCGTCCAGCAGCTTTATCTCGCCCACCGGATATCTCTCCTAAAGTCTCACCAACTTCCTCGAGGGCGGGCTTCAATCGGCTCAGAAGCCGTTCTCCCGCTTCAGTCGGCGCCACACTTCTGGTGGTCCGCGAGAGCAGCCGCACTCCTATCTCTTCTTCGAGGGCGCGCATGGAGTGACTGACCGCCGAGGGCGATACACCCTGGCGCTTTGCAGCTCGTGTGAAGCTGCGTTCTTCGGCAACCAGCAGGAACGTAGATAGCGAACTCAAATCACGGGGAAGCATTTATGAATTGTACTCACAAGCGTGTGTTGATTTATGGGGATTCTCAAGACCCCGATCTCCCCTCACACTAAATAAGTACGCAGCGGCCAGCCACAGACCCCGCAGTGCCGGAAGGAGATTGCCGTGCCCCACATCATCGTCAAATTGTGGCCGGGAAAGTCCGAAAACCAGAAGAGAAAGCTGGCGGAAGAGATCACGCATAGCGTGATGCGCACATTGCAATACGGTGAGGAATCGGTATCGGTGGCCTTCGAGGTGATCGAAGCCAGGAATTGGGCTGCGGAGGTCTACCGGACCCACACCGTCGGCCATGAAGACAATCTCTATAAGAAGCCCGGCTACACGATGTGAGCTTTACCCAGAAGAGATTGGCAAGAAGCGATTCAGAGGAGATGTACATGGAGATCAAGAAGATTGGAACCGAGCCATCCGTCAAGGGACCGGCAGACTGGTTCACGGGAACAGTGCGGATAGACCCGCTGTTTACAGCACCTGACCCGGCGCTGGTTGCTGGCGTCAGCGTCACATTCGAGCCAGGTGCACGGACGGCCTGGCATACGCATCCTCTCGGCCAGACGTTGATTGTCACGGCGGGCTGTGGATGGGCGCAAAGAGAAGGAGGCCCGGTCGACGAGATTCATCCCGGAGATGTGGTGTGGTTTCTACCCAATGAGAAGCACTGGCACGGAGCCTCTCCCACCACAGCTATGACCCATATCGCTATCCAGGAGAAGAAGGACGGCAAGATGGTGGATTGGATGGAGCATGTGACCGATGAGCAGTATCGCCGGTAGCGCGAAACGACCGCAGTGATTCCAGATACGGGGAGAGACTGATGCTCACTACGACCAACGCGGATGTCGCGGATGCGTCAGTTTCGCTGTCGACGAACTGGAGCGCGGTAGGATCCATGGCGATGTGCGTCGCGTTGCTGATCGCAGCAGAGTTCATGCCTGTCAGCCTGCTGACTCCCATCGCAAGCGACCTGCACGCGAGTGTCGGCATGGCGGGACAAGCGATCTCGATCTCCGGACTGTTTGCTGTTGTCACGAGCCTCTATATCGCCACCTTTGCAGCCCGATACGATCGCAGGCACGTGCTGATTGGTCTCACAGCAGTCATGCTGCTATCTCTTATCCTGATTGCCCTCGCGCCAAACTTCTTCGTCCTGATGCTGGCCCGGGCGATGCTCGGCCTTGTGATCGGGGGCTTCTGGTCGCTGGCAACCGCGACCGTCATGAGGCTTGTTTCTGAAGATGCAGTTACCAAGGCCCTTGGCGCCGTCTATATGGGCAATGCGCTGGCGACCGGCTTCGCAGCTCCGATCGGCAGCTATCTTGGCGGGATCATCGGCTGGCGCGGTGTGTTCTGGGCGCTCGTTCCTCTTGGAGCGATCACGATGCTTTGGCAATGGATCAGTCTGCCCACTCTGCCTCCTCAAGCGGCCAATCCCGTAAGCAAACTCCTCGGACTTTTGAAGAGGCGTAACGTTGCTTTTGCCATGGTCGCGGTCATGCTCACCTTTGCCGGTGCCTTCGCTACGTTCACCTATCTGCGCCCCTTCCTCGAGACCAGGACGCATGTCACCCTGACGGAGCTGTCGCTGCTTCTGCTCGGACTAGGTCTGGCAGGCTTCGTCGGAACATCGGCCGCTAGCGCTCTCGCGAAACGCCACCTCTATCTCATGCTCGGACTGCTTCCGATTTTGTTAGCTGGTGCGACGGTCTGGATGCTGCTGACGCAACACTTTCTTTGGTCTGTCGCGCTTGCGATGATTGCGTGGGGAACGATCAACTCGGCGATTCCAGTCTGCTGGTCTATGTGGCTTTCGCAGGGGATCCGGGATGAGCCAGAAAGCGGCGGCGGCTTGATGGTCGGTGCTATCCAGCTTTCGATTATGGCTGGCGGGGCGTTCGGAGGCTACTTACTTGATCGCACTTCGATCGCCGGTACGTTTCTCGCTGGATGCGTTTTCCTGCTGCTGTCTGCGTGTGTGGCCTGCAACGGATCGCGGCTCCGTCCCGCGGCCTGACGAACTTTCAGGAGACCCCCTGCGCGCCATACGCAGAAACTCTATAGGTCCCCGGTCTTTGGGGTCTTGTTGATCATCGTAGGTGAAAACCCGTACGTGTACCCCAGAGCGAAGCCCGGCACGTTGTATATTTCAGTGTCGGCACCGTATCCACCACCGTCAGCAAGAGTGTCGACAAGATCGAGGCATTGCTTCGAAAAGCTGAAATGGAAGCTCCCGAGTAGTATGAGCCTTATTATCAGATCGGCATTCTTTTCTAGGATGAGCAACAATATCCAGAAGCTATCCGCACGATGCGAAGGACGGTCAAGCTTCAGTCGGACTTTGCGCCGGCACACAGGCTTGCCATGCTCTTCAGCCAAACGGGCCAAAAGCAGCTTGCTGCCCATGAGTTGGCGATCGTACAAAGTATAAAGAACAAGGAACGGAAGGACGATCCGGGCGAGAATTTTGGGAAGTGATTGTTTGCTAGGTGGTGGCATCGCCCAAATCGCCAAGATAACTGGCGAACAGAGCAAGATTGCTGCGCAGGATGATATGGGGAGCAAAGCGAGCCAGCGTAGCAGGCGTCACGCCATCGATAAGGTAGCGGAAGAGAAGTTCGAGCGCTGTCTTTCCTTGGGTGAAGGGACGTTGATA